>NZ_LNGH01000007.1:17190-104698 GCF_011057715.1 Marinitoga sp. 38H-ov | reverse complement strand
ATATTTTGTTCGTGGTTCTTTGGTTTTAAAATTCCTTTTAAGAATATTATTCTTAATTTCAATATTGTTATAACTTATTATTCTTTGTTTATTTGTTTTTCTTATTTTAGCTTTTAATCATTATTCTATACACTCTTTTATGGTTGATTATTTTTTGCGAATATATGTCTTCTATATCCATATCTTCCTTTAAATTTAAAATATACTTCAATCTCTTAATTCTGTATCTCTTTTTATTCCTCTTTTGTATCTATAATAACTATTCCTCGATATCCCTGCTATTTTACATAATAATGTTATTGGATAGTTCTCTTTTAATCTATCTATTATTCTTATTTTTTTTAGGGTCATTTTCCATTTCTTCATAATCTCAAATACGCATTTTCTGCTTTTAATCTCATCATTTCTTCCTCTATACTTTCTTTTTTAGGTCTTCCACGTTTTTTGCTTGGTGTTCCTTCTATTTTTGCGTTTTTTATTCTCTTGTTTTATCTATTTAGTACATTTTTGCTATTGTTTGATACGGTAATTTTTCAATTACTACTTCTTCTTTAAACTCTTCCGAATACTTTCTAAACTTCTGTCCTTTCTTTGCCATTAAAAAACACCCCCTACTTTTATTTTATCACTTTCGGGGGTGTTTTTTTTATTGTTTCATTTTTTGGGTTCAGATCAGTTTTGGATGGTGATTTAATTATTCTTTAATCCACTTATAAACTTCTTCTTTTGAAATTGTAGCTAATGCAATATAATTATCTGCAGCACCATAATATACATAATACTGATCCTTATATTCAACCATAGCATCAGAAAATACTACCATTGGCACTCCTCCAAATTTTTCCCAAGGTTCTTCTGGTTCTAAAATAGGTTTTTCTGATCTTTTTAATACCTTTGTAGGATCATTTAAATCTAATAACATAAAACCTAATCTATAAATTAATCTTGGAGCATTTTGAACACCATGATATAATAATAACCAACCATATTCTGTTTTAATTGGAGGACCTGCAATACCTATTTTTACATCATCCCAATAACCTTCTCTAGGTTTTGCTATACTTACATAATCTCCCCATGTCTTCAAATCATCTGAAAAGGCTAACCAAATATCTGGTTCCAACCTATGAAACATAACATATTTTCCATTTATTTTTTCTGGTAAAATAGCAGCATCTTTGTTAGGAGTTTCTGGTAATACTATTCCATATCTTTCCCAATTAAAAAAGTTTGTTGTAGATGCCATAGCTACACTAATATTTGTTGGAGAGTATGCTGTATAACACATATAATATTTCCCATCAATGTATGTAAGCCTTGGATCTTCTACACCATACATTTCTGTTATGTCTTCAGGTTCAAAAACTGGTTTTTCCATCCTATTAAAATGAATACCATCAGTACTTACAGCATAACCCATTCTTGATACCATATCTTCCCCTTGAGCTCTATACAACATATGAAATAATTCTCCATCATATACAACTGCAGGATTAAATACAAATCTTGATTCCCATAAATGATTTGGATTAGGAGAAAATAGGGGATTTAATGGATGCCTTTTTAATTTCAAATCCAACTTAAACACCTCACTTTAAAGTAATTGAAATTCCCTGTAAGAAATATTTTCTAAATATCAAAAATAATATAACCATCGGTATAGTCTGTATAACTGATCCTGCTAATACTGGTCCAATATACGCCCCATATTGATGATTAAAACTTGCTAATAAAACAGATAATGGCATTTTATTATAATCTTTTATTACTATTAATGGCCACATAAAATTATCCCATATACCAATAAATGTAAATAATGAAACTATAGCCACAACTGATTTATTTAAAGGTATCATTATTTTAAATATTATCCATAAATCTGTTGCACCATCAATTTTTGCTGCTTCTATATAATCGTTTGGTGTCCCCTTATAACTTTGTGTAATCATAAAAATTCCCCAACCACTCATTAAACTAGGTAAAATCAATGCTGAATAGGTATTTAGTAATCCTAAATTTCTTATTAATATATACATTGGAATTGTAAACATAAAACCAGGAAAAACCATTTGAAATATTAAAAAATCAAAAATTTTATTTCTACCTCTAAATCTAAGTTTAGATAGCGCATAAGATATAGTAGATGAGGTTAAAACAACTGATACTGTTACTGTAACAGAAACAAATAAACTATTAAAAAATGCTCTAATAAATGGACGATCCATTTTTTCAGCGCTTTCTAAAATAAATTTAAAATGGTCTAAAGTAAAATGTGTAGGCCAAAATTTTGTATAAATCTCATTAGATGGTTTTATTGAGGCCATTACTAACCATATATATGGATAAAGCCATAATATAGCTAGCCCAAACATAAATATGTGGAAAATATGACTATTTAATTTCTTCATACTAATTCCACTTCTCTTTCAAATAATTTTCTAGTAATCCAAATTAACCCAAAACTAAAAAAAGCTATAAAAATTGACATAGTTGAAGAGTATGTTGGATCTAATTTTTGAAAAGCAGATGTATACATTACCATCATAGGCATCAATGTACTTCTCATAGGTCCACCACCAGTTATCATATATGGTTCAGTAAATATTCCAAAAGACAAGGATATCGCAAACACCAAAACCATTATTATTGATGGGTTTAATAAAGGAAGTGTAATTTTAAAAAATTTCACATATTTATTTGCTCCATCTAATTCTGCTGCTTCATATATATTTTGAGGAATACTAATTAAACCAGAATATAGTATTAATCCATAATATCCTATAAATTTCCATACTACAATTAATGAGATAGAAAACATCGCTAATTGAGGACTAGTAAACCACGGTATAGTAGTATTAAATAATTTGTATGTTAATTGATTTAAAGGACCATTTTCTGCAAATAGCTTTGAAAACATTATAGAATAAGCTACTCCAGATGAAATATTAGCTACTAAAAAAGATAAGGCTACAAATGTTTTCCCATATTTTAATTTACTTAATGCTAATGCAAACAATAAAGAAAATATTAAAACTATTGGTATATAATACATTAAAAAATTTAAAACATTAAAAAATGATTTCCAAAATATTGGGTCGTATATTATTCTTAAAAAATTTCTAAATCCAGCAAATTGAGGTGTTCCTACATATCTCCATCTAGAAAAAGCTAATATAACTAACCAAACAAAAGGATATCCCCAAAAAATAGCTGCATATATTAAATATGTTGAGGATGTGAGAAGCCCCTTACGGGCTTCTCTTTTTCTCATTTTATTAACCATAAAATCACCAAATTATTCTATTTATCTTTTTAATTGAATCTTTTACAGCAGTTTCAGCATCCTTTTTACCATACATGATTGGCTCAATTAAACTAAATGTCATTTCATCTTGAACATCAACAGTCTTTGTTATTAATGCAGGAGGAATAGCATATCCTACATATTTTGCATATTCTGCTGCCAATGGGTTTTTATCAAAAAATTCTTTAAATAATTCATTTTCAAGCAAATCTGACCTAGCTGGAGGCATTTTTGTCATTTCTAACCACAATTTATCATTTTCCGGATTAGAAAAAACCCATTTTACAAATTCCCAAGCTTCTTTTTGATGTTTAGAAGATTTAAAAATTACTAATCCTTTAGAATCTGCAAAAGTATATATAGGTTTATCTTTTGGATAATTATCTGGAACTATTGGAGGAGTGATTTCAATATTCTTTAGTATTTCAGGGAATTGATTTTCTGCATAAGGGATTTCCCAAGGGCCTTTCAAACTTGCTAAAATTACTCCATTATATAGCGGAGCATTCCCAAGGTCTACAGCTGTCCAGCCATTTTTAAACATTGTTTCAAAAAATTTTGCAACTTCTATTCCAGCTTCATTATTATATACTGCTTTAAATTTTTTTAAATCTATATATGGTTTCCCTTCACTTGCAGCATAATAATATGTAATATAATCAAACCATCTATCCCACCAATTTCTTCCAGCAACTACTCTCATTGTATATTTTTCTTTTGGAACTACAAATTGTTTTGAAAGTTCATATATTTCCGAATATGTTCTTGGGGGTGTATCCCAACCATATTCATTTAAAATATCTTTTCTCCACCATATTAAAATAGGATTTGAATAAATAGGTAATACATATGTTTTACCCATGAATTGCCAACCATCTATTATATTATTCATTTTTCTTGTGGAAATTAATTCATTAAATCCTTGTAATTTATTTAATTCAACTAGTTGATCTAATTCAATTAATTGAGCAGCAAACCCAGAAAAAATATTTGTACAAATATCTGGTGTTCTCCCTGACGCTATAGCACTTAAAATTGCTTCTTCAGAACTTCCTGCGGCTGGTATAGTTGTCCATTCAATATCTATATTTGGATTCTGTTTTTCATATTCTGCAACTAATTTTTTCCAAAAAGCTTCTTGATTCGGATTTGGCGCTGTCCAAAATACTAGGGTTGTCTTTGCAAAAGAAAAAATAAACATTGTTAAAAAAATAAAAGTGATAATCTTTTTCATTTTTTTACCTCCCTTGTTAATCTTCCTTGTTGAATTTCTTTGTTGAATTTCTTTCAATAAATTCTGTAAACAAAGATGTTACGTACGGATGCATATTTTTCCCATTTATTAAATCAATTACTCTTTCAAAAGCAACATTTCCCATTTCATATTTAAATACTTTTACTGTTGACAAAGATGGTTCAATCGTTGAAGAAAAAACAATATCATCAAATCCTATTATTTGTATTTCATTCGGAACTTTCACATTTTTTGATTTCAACGCATTTAAAATCATTATAGCTATAGGATCATTTGATGCAAAAATAATTTCAGGCTTTTTAGATAATATTAAATTTATAATATAGTTTATAGATTCTTGATTTTCAGCAACTTCATATGTTATTGGTAACAAATTATTTTTTTTCATCGCTAGTTTATAACCTTCATATCTTCTTCTAAAACCATAAAATTCTAATGGCCCATGTACATGCACTATTTTTTTATAATTTCTTTTAATCATTTTATCAATAACATAATAAGCACCATCAAAACCATTTGATATTACAGCGTTTATTTTTCTTCCTACTATATAATTATCTACTAAAACAATATTTATATTACTATTTAAAATTTCATCAGGAATTTTATCAGATCCAATAATTAAAATACCATCACAATCTTTTTCGCTTTTCAAATATTCATTAAAAGTAAATAACCTTATTTTGGATTTATTTTCTTTAGCACCATCATATATCCCTTCTAAAACAGTAGAATAAAAATCCATTTCTCCAAATTCATTTTTATTTTTTTCTAATATATTTTTTATTCTATCGCTAAATAATACTCCTATTTTGAATCCGTATTTTACTTTCGCAAGATGTTTTGCTTGACTTGAAGGCTTATAATTTAATTCTTCTATTGCTTTTAAAACTTTTATTTTTGTTTTTTCAGAAACCTTGCCTTTATTATTTATTACTCTCGATACTGTAGCTATTGATGTTCCAGCTAGTTTTGCAACATCTTCAATTGTAGCCATAATTTTACCTCCTTGTAAGCGCTTAACCCAATATAATAATAACATATTATTGCATAATATTAAATACTTATAAATTACTATTATTTCATATTATTTTCAAATATGTAGAAATATTTAAAAATTCTTTTGTTTTACATATTTTTTTATTTTAAATCAAATAAAAAAGAAAAAAATTAAATATATTTATTCCTATATCCCAATAAATGGTTTTAATAAACAATTATCAAATTTTATAAACTTGAATAAAAATTATATAATAAATTGTAAGCGCTTAACCTAAAATATTAAAAGGGGGCTAAAAAATGAAAAAAGGTATTTTTTTTGCAATTATAGTTTTATTATCAGTATTTGTTATGGCCGAAGAAAGAGTTATCGAAGTAAAAACTGATCAAATGACATGGATGGATATTCCATATGCTATTTCTTTCTCAAAAATGCTAGATATTGTTGGAGAAGATTTTGATGCAAATTGGTATTCTATTAGAGTAATCGATGAAAATGGAAATTATTTACCATATCAAATTGATGATATTGATGGAAATCAAAGAATTTCATCTGATGACATTTTATTATTTACTTTCAAAAAATCTGCTAAAATAGTAATTTCAGATGATTCCGATATGGATTTAATGACATTCGAACAATATTTCACAGTTACTGAAGAAAACGGAGAATATTTTGTAAAATCAAACGACTTTGATGTTAAAATAAATAAATATGGTTTAGCTAACATTATTAGATATAAAGATATAGAAGGAACTATCTATAATGAATTAGGTACTGCTAGAATAGCTGGATGGTCTGGAAGCACATATTATATTGATGGAAAATTAGGAAAACACGTAGAATTCACATCTTCTGGATTTGACATTGAAAATGTAAGAGTTTTAGAAGCTGGACCTATAGCTGTAACTGTAGTTTCTGACTTATATTCTAGATTATTGCCAGGTTTGAATCAACATATAATAACTCATATTTTTAAAACTGGCGACGTTTTAGTAAAAAACACTTTCGAATTTACTAATTATGTTGATTTAATGAAATTACAAGTTATGGCTACAGCACCTATAACAAGTATAGATGATAGCGCTTTACATATTTTACCTATGTTTAGAAGAATGGTTTGGGCAGAACAAATAAACGGAACTCCTCTTGATTATTGGACACAAAGAAACGCTGTTAAATATGTGAATGGAAAACCATATATTGAATTTTCAGCTATTGATTCAATGAAACCATTATGGTGGGGCGCTACATATGCATTTGTTTCAGAAGAAAGTTGGAGAGCAAACTTCTCACCAAAATATGGCTTGGGAGCTGCTGAAATATTACCTGAAAAACCAGTTATTTATTCAGATTTAAAAGAATTTGTGTTTAATGATTTCTGGTTCTATGAAAGTAGAGAATTTAGAGATGGTATTTTCAGATGGTTACCAGGAGAAATGGATAATTATGAAGCAACGAAGGGAGTATTCCCTCCATATTCTGAAGAAAATGTGGGTAATCATTGGATGGCTAAATTCAAAGCAGGTGACGTTGTTGAATATACAAGATATTATTCATTATTTCAATCAAGAGATGCAAATGAAGCTATTGACTTTTTAGAAAAAAGAACAATGGAAATTCAAAAAACTCATATATCAGAATAATAAACAGGGCACTTAGGTGCCCATTTTTGGAGGTAAAAAATGAAAAAAATATTTTTTTTCTTATTTATTTTTTTTACTATCAATATTTTTTCTATTAATTTAAATTTTAATCATTTAGAATTTTTAAGAGATACTTTTAAAATTGGTAACAAAGACTATATAGGATATTGGATTTATGCTGATAAATATGGAAGTAGATATGTTCATAAAGATGCTCCTGGTGAAGGAGTAACATGTGTCGATGATGTTGCAAGGGTTGCTATTTTATACACAGATTTATACAAAATGGAAAAAAAAGATATATATTACGAAAGAGCAAAAGAAGCTTTAGAGTTTGTATTAGCTATGCAAGATTATGATGGAGATTTTTATAATTTTATCTTTGATAATGGCCAAATTAACAAATTAGGTATCACAAGCAAAAAATCTGCTAGCTGGTGGGCTGCAAGAGCTTTTTGGGCTATTAGTAATGCAATAAACGTATTTCCAAATGTGGAATTTAATAATGCATTAATTAAATCAGCTACCAAAGTAAAAAAAATATTATTAAATAATTTAAATTCAGAATATCTTTTAAACAATAGTACTGATGTAACTGCATTATTAATACTAGGATTAAGCAAGTATTATAAATATTCAAATAATCCAAATGATTTAGAATATATTATTAAATTATCTGATTCAATATTAAACTATCAAATAAAAAACGGACCTTATTATGGAACATATAATGAAGGAAATAAAAATGATTTTTTATGGCACTCATGGGGGTCTCGCCAAGGAGAAGCATTAATTGAAGCATACAATATAACTAAAGACAAAAAATATTTAAACTCTGTTATTGAATACGTAAATTTTTATGATTTATTATTATCTATAGGTCCAATATATGAAATAAAAAATTACATAAAAATATATCCTTATCTTTCGTATGGAGTAGAAGCTATTGTTTCCACTTTATCCAAATTATTTTTAGTGACTAATAATGATATATATGCTATTAAAGCATTCTTATTTGGATCATTTTATTCTGGAAATAATCATTTAAATATTCCAATGTTAGGTTATAATGGCGAAGGGTTTGATGGAATGCATTCTGTTTATGTCAACCAAAATGCTGGAGCAGAATCTACTATATCAGCATTATTAGCTCTGGAAAGATTAAATGAATTACCTAAAAAATTTGAAAAATTCTATTATTCTAAAACTATTAGTGGGAATAAAGCAATTTTATTTGAGGCTGAAAAAATGGATACTGGTATATATTATTTTGAATTAGACAATTCTGGCAATATTCAAATTAAAACTAAAGAAAAAATTGCTTTAAAAACCAAAATTGATTTCTCAGGAGAATATTATATTTATTTAATAGGAAATATTCCTGAATCAAAAATTACAATTTATTCTGGAAAAAATAAAATTACTACAGAAAAAAATTATATTTCTATAAACTTAGAAAAAGGAAAATTAACTATTTCTATTTCACCACAAAATAATTCTACATTATATTTAGATCAAATATTATTAATACCAAAAAATTATAGTTACATTATAAAATTAGATGATGAATATTATGAAATTAACGACTTAACAGTTAAAAATATTAATTACGAATATAAATCTGATTTGAAAAACATTTCAAATCTATCAATAAATTCATTCAACATTGATAATTATTATATTTTAGATTTGGATAATGTTTTTAATAATGATGGTATAACATCATTTTCTCAAAGAAAAGAAGGAAATTTTGATAATCCTGATGGTGTGTTTGGAGCAAAATATCCATCTGAAGAAATAGAAAAATTATTATCAAATAATATACTTGAATTTAGAAATATTCCTTTTAAAATAAAAATTAAAAGTAATGATAATCTTGTATGTGCTGGTCAAAAACTGGAATTAAATAATTTAAAAGGAGAAAAGTTATATATTTTAGGATCATCAGAGCATGGAAGTTACCAAGAAAAATTATTAATCGAATACGCAGATGGAGATATTCAAGAAGAATTGCTAAGTTTTTCTGATTGGTGTCAACAGCCGATTTTCAAAGAAACTATAGTTATTGATACCATTTATAGATATAATGGAATTGGTGTAAAAGAAAACTTAAACCCAAAAATTTATTTAAATACATTTGATTTAAAAAATAAAAAAATAAAAAATATATATTTACCTAAAAAACCTACAATGCATATTTTTGCAATAACTATAAAATAAAGGGCCAACGCCCTTTATTTTATTAAATCATTTATATATATTCTTTTTTCACCATTTGATTTAATTGATGCTTCTATAAAAGCAAGATCTTTTAATGCTTCTTCTACATTACCTAAATCGTTTTCTTTTCCGTTTATTACTTCATAAAAATCTTCAAATTCTTTTTTGTATGAATCTTCATCATGAGTTTTATACTCATCATAATAGTGTATAGTTTTATTTCTATAATTTACAACTTTAATAATATCATCTTCAAAAATAATATCTCCAAATTCACCTTTAATCATCAATCTATTTTTCCCATCTAATGCATATGAAACATTATAATTACCTAATACCCCATTTTCAAATTCAAATGTTGAAGATAGCAAATCAGGACCCCCAAGATAATCTGCTATGTTTTTTACTGTTCCATATACCCATTTTATATCTCCAAAAATCTTTCTCATGCTAGCAACATGATGAACACCAGCATCAGATATAAAACCTCCAATATGCTCAGGATTTTGTCTCCACTTAGTATTTGCATATTTATTTTCTTTTGTCATATAAATCCATAAATTCCATTGTAAATAATAAATTTTTCCTATTTTTGTAGTTAATTCTTTTATCTTATCAAAAGCAGAAAAATGTCTATAATTTTCTGCAATATAAACTATGCTTTCATAATTTTTTGTTATTTCTACTATTTTTTTACCTTCTTCAACATTAATAGAAATTGGTTTTTCACAAATAACATTAACTCCTTTTTTTAATGCTTTTTCTATAAATTCATAATTAAACTGTACAGGAAGCGCTAAATCTACAGCATCAACATTTTCTAATAATTCTTCATATGTATCACAAATTATAGGATCGTTATCTACAAGTTTTGAAAACTGAATTGCTTTTTCTTTAGTTTTATTAAACAAGGCTACGATTTCAAATTTATCCTTTAATTCTTTTAATCCAGGTAAATGCAAATCTCTCGCAGCTATACCAGTTCCTACAATACCTAATCTTATTCTATTCATTTTATCACCCCTATTTTATTTTACCATATTTTATTTACTTTTTTTAAAAATAATAGATATTTATTATTAATAAGTGATATTTACATGTTATTAACTATAATAAATTATATTAATATTTTATTAATAATGAAAAATATGTTTTAATTTTATTAGCCTTAAACTCTAAAAGGAATATTTCTTTGAAAAGGGGGGATAACATGAAAAAGTTATTTTTAGGATTAATAGTAGTTTTATTGATTTTTTCTAGTGTATTTGCAGCTTCAAACGACTTAGAAATATTTAGCTGGTGGACAGGAGGAGGAGAAGAAGAAGGTTTATTAGCTTTATTCGCTAAATTTAATCAATACTATCCTAACATCAATATTATTAACGCAGCTGTTGCTGGCGGCGCAGGAAC
The DNA here is from genome assembly GCF_011057715.1 of Marinitoga sp. 38H-ov. Taxonomy (NCBI): domain Bacteria; kingdom Thermotogati; phylum Thermotogota; class Thermotogae; order Petrotogales; family Petrotogaceae; genus Marinitoga; species Marinitoga sp. 38H-ov. Next base: position 93,863 of record NZ_LNGH01000007.1, on the reverse strand, counting down.
TAATGCTAAAGCTGTATTGAAAACAAGAATGTTAGGTGGAAATCCACCAGATTCTTTCCAAGTTCACGCTGGAATGGAATTAACAGATACATATGTAATTCCTGGATTAATGGAACCATTAACAAATTATTTAAAAGAATGGGGTGTGTATGATAAATTTCCTAAAGATGTAATGGAAATTGTTAGTTATCAAGGTGAAGTTTATTCAATTCCAGTAAATGTTCATAGAGGAAATGTTGTATTTTATAATAAAAAAATATTTAGAGAATTAGGTTTAACAAAAGAGCCAACTACATGGGCAGAGTTCTTTGATGCAATGAAAAAAGCTCAAGAAGCGGGATATATACCACTTGCATTAGGTGATAAAAACAAATGGACTTTAACTCATTTATTTGAAAATATTATGCTTTCCGTATTTGGATCTGATGGATATAAAGGGTTATTTACAGGAAAAACTTCTTTTGATTCACCCGAATTAGAAATGTCATTGGTTTTACTTGAAAGAATGATTCCATACTTTAATAGAGATCACTCTGCATTAACTTGGCAAGATGCTGGAAGACTTGTTTTTGAAGGAAAAGCATTATTTAATGTAATGGGTGACTGGGAAGAAGGTTATTTCAAAACATTAGGCTGGAAACCAGATGTGGACTTTGGATGGTTTGCTTTACCTGGAACAGATAATGCCTTTATGTTTATTTCTGATACATTTGGATTACCAAAAGGAGCTCCTCATAGAGAAAATGCATTAAAATGGTTAAAATTTATTGCAACAAAAGAAGCTCAAGATATTTTCAATCCTATTAAAGGATCTATCCCTGCAAGAATTGATGCAGACAAATCCAGATATGATGTTTATTTAACCTGGTCAATGAATGATTTTGCTAAAGTTTCTGTAGTTCCATCAATTATACACGGCTCAGCTGCTCCCGAAGGATTTGTAACTACCTTAAATGACGCATTAAATAGATTTATTGTAAAGAAAAATATTTCTAATACATTGAGAGATATTATTTGGGCTGCAGAAGATCAAGGTTATTTGACAGAATGACTAATACCCGGTTCTTAGAACCGGGTATTAAAATAAGGTGGTGATTAAATGAGCATACAAAAAAATAAATCAAAAATAGGTTTTTACATAATATTGCCTTCATTAATTTTGATTGGAATCTTTGTATATTATTTTATTTTTTGGACAATTAGGACTTCTTTTTCTGATTGGAATAGTTTTAGTAAATTATTAAAAGGTATATATAATTTTGTAGGTTTTAGAAATTATCAAAGAATATTTTTGGATGAAAGATTTCAAACTGACCTATGGAACACATTATTTTTTACAATATTTTTTATAGCAGGATCAATTGGATTAGGACTATTTTTAGCAAACTTAATAGATAAAGGACTAAAAGGCTCTAGATTTTTTCAAAGTTTATTTTTATTTCCAATGGCAATAGCATTTGTTGTTACTGGAACTGTTTGGAGTTGGATATTTGCACCTGGAAATATTCCCAAAGATCCTCAAGGAATCAACCTTTTATTTAAAAATCTTGGTTTGGAAAAATTACAATGGTTATGGTATACAAGTTCTGAAAGTGTTGGAAAGTTTAATTTAGCTTTAATACCAGTAATAATTGCTGCAATATGGCAAATGTCCGGATATATAATGGCTATGTATTTAGCAGGATTAAAAGCTATTCCTAATGAAATACTTGAAGCTGCAAAAGTTGATGGTGCTAATGATAGATATATTTTTTGGAAAATTAAAATGCCACTATTAAAACCTATTACTTTAAGTACTATGATAGTATTAGGACATGTATCATTAAAAATATTTGATTTAATATATGCAATGACAGGAAGTGGACCTAATAATGTTACTGATGTTCCAGCAATATATATGTTTGAATTAACATTCAGATCAAATAGATATGCATTAGGTTCTGCTATTTCTGTAATTATGTTATTAATGGTTGCTGTAATAATAATACCTTACTTATATTCATCCCTTAGAAGGGGTGTGAGCTGATGATAAAATCAAAAATTATTATATATTATATTATTTTAGTAATAGTTTCATTATTTTTTATCACTCCATTTTATGTAACTCTTATTACTAGTTTTAAACCTTTAAGTGAAATATCAATAGCTAATATGTGGAACTTTCCAAAGCACTTCTCTTTAGAAGGATTTATAGGTGCATATAAAAAATTAGCTCCTAATATGAAAAACAGTTTTTATTTAACAATTCCTGCAACTATAATATCTGCAATATTAGGTTCAATAAATGGATTTGCATTATCAAAATTAAGATTTAAATATTCAAATTTAGTTTTTGCACTAATTTTATTTGGAATGTTTATACCTTACCAAAGTGTTTTGTTTCCATTAATCCAATTTTTTCAAAAAATTGGATTATACGGCACTATTCCTGCATTAATAATAATACACGTAATTTACGGAATTCCAATAACCACATTGATGTTTAAAAATTATTATGAAGAAATCCCTGATGAATTAATAGAAGCCGCTTCTATTGATGGAGCAAATCTATATAATGTTTATACTAAAATATTACTTCCAATTTCAATTCCAGGTTTTGTAGTTGTAGCAATTTGGCAATTTACAAATATTTGGAATGAATTTTTGTTTGCAGTTACTGTAACTAATAATCCCGCAAAACAACCCATAACAGTAGCTCTTGTAAATCTTGCAGGAAGTCAGGTTGTTGAATGGAATATACAAATGGCAGGAGCATTAATAGCTGCATTGCCTACTTTAATTGTATATATAGCATTAGGAAAATATTTTATCAGAGGTTTATTAGCAGGATCAGTAAAAGGATAAACATTTCAATTTTTATCATTAATTGACTTTATTTATATATATTTATATATAATTTTCCATAATTCTTTTTTACAATATTTGGATAAAAAGGTTAATTATGTTTTAATATTATCGGTAACGTTATCGGTAACCTTTACGATAACTCAAAAATTATGGAGGTGTGATTATGAAGAGGGGATTAGTATTTTTAATGGTAGTTATTTTTGCTTTTAGTGCTTTTGCAAAGACTAAACTTGTTATAAACAGTAACGCATCTGATCCAGCACCAAGAGAAGCTTTTAAAAAAGTTGTTGCTTTATTCCAAGAAAAACATCCAGAATATGATGTTGTAGTTAATACATTCCCACATGAAGACTTTAAAACTTTATTGAGAACATGGCTAAATTCTAAAGAAGCTCCAGATGTAGTTACATGGTTTGCCGGGGAAAGAATGAGATATTTTGCAGAAAAAGGATTATTATTACCTTTAGATGATGTATTTACTGATATGTCTTTTGAAGATTATTTCCCAGGTTCATTTAAAAGCGCATCTGAATATAATGGCAAAATTTATTTCTTACCTTTCACATGGTATTGGTGGAGTGTATATTATAATACAGAAGTATTTGAAAAATATAATTTAACTCCTCCTGTAACATGGTCACAATTCTTAAATATTTGTGAAGTATTAAAGGAAAATGGAGTTACACCTATCACTATTGGTACAAAATACTTATGGCCAACTGGTGGATGGTTTGATTACTTAGATATGAGAGTAAATGGATATGATTTCCACATGGATTTAACAGCAGGTAAAATTCCATATACTGATGAAAGAGTAAAAAAAGTATTTGAATATTGGAAACAATTAGTAGATAATGGCTATTTCTTAGAAAATCATTCATCATATACTTGGCAAGATGCTGCAAGTTTCTTATTTAGAGGAGAAGCTGGAATGTATTTAATGGGTCAATTCATAAAAGATGTTGCTCCTGCAGAAGTAAAAGACAAACTTGATTTCTTCAGATTCCCTATTATCGATGGTAATGTTGGAGTATATGAAGAAACACCTATAGATGGATTTATGGTTCCTGCTAAAGCTAATAATCCTGATGGTGCAAAAGAATTTATTAAATTCTTAGCATCAAAAGAAGTTCAAGATATGTATTCAAAAGAATTAGGAAGATTAGCAGCTAATAAGGATGTTACTCCTCCAGACGCACATGCTCAAAAAGGATTAGATTTAGTATTAGCATCAGATGGTGTTGCACAATTCTATGATAGAGATACAGATCCTGAAATGGCTACATTTGGTATGAATAAATTTGTTGAATTTATGACATTCTCACAAAGATTAGATGTTATTTTAAAACAATTAGAATTCCAAAGAAGAAAGATTTTTAAATGATAAGTAGGAGGGGATTCCCCTCCTTTTTTAAAAAAACTAGTTAAAGGTGGTATTAATATGAAGAAAAAGTGGTGGATCCCTTATGCATTTCTAGCATTACCATTAACTATGTATTTAATATGGGTTATTATACCTATTTTTCAAACATTCATTATTAGTTTTACAGATTGGGACAGTGTTTCACCATCATACAATTTTATTGGATTTGAAAATTATAAAATGCTTTTTTATGACTACTATTTTTTAACTTCTTTATTAAATAATATCAAATGGATGGTTGGATTTGTAATTGTAGCGATTCCAGTTGGTTTAGGCATAGCTATGCTTATGGATCAAAAGTATAAAGGAAATAAATTTTATAAAACAATGATGTATTTACCTATGACTTTATCTTTTGTAGTTATTGGTGAAATATGGACTTGGATACTTGAACCTAATCATGGTGTTATTAATGAGTTTTTAAGAGGAATTGGTTTAGGAAATTTAGCAAAACCTTGGTTAAGTGATCCTAATTTAGTAACATATGCTTTAATATTTGCTGCATTATGGAGGCAAATATCATATGCTATGGTTTTATTTTTAGCAGGACTTCAAAGTGTTCCCACAGAACAAGTTGAAGCTGCATATGTTGATGGTGCAAATAGTTGGCAACGATTTTGGTATGTTATTTTACCAGCGTTAAGACCTGCTATGGTAATTGCTATAACTGTGAATGTAATTGACTCTTTAAGAGCTTTCGATATAGTGTTTGTTATTACAAGAGGAGGACCTTTCTATTCTTCAAGTGTAATGGCAAATTACATGTATATAGAATCGTTTAATAATTATAATATGGGATATGGTGCTGCAATTGCAGTTATACAATTCTTTATCACATTAGGATTTATCATTTGGTACTTGATTAATTCCTTTAAAAAGGAGGATAATTTATGACAAAAACTGCAATATACAAAAAATATTTATTTTATATATTATCCACTATAATTATAGTTATATGGTTAATTCCTTTTGTAATTGCTGTATTAACTTCATTTAAAACTATGGATGAAATATCTTTTGGAGCTAATTGGTTTAAACTTCCTGAAAAATGGTCTTTAGAAGGATATATAACGGCCTGGAAAAACGCTCATATATATACATACTATTTAAATACTTTTTTAATAGCTGCTGTTTCAACTTTAGGTGCATTATTTTTATCAAGTTTGGGCGCATATGCTTTAAGTTGGTATGACTTTAAATTAAGAAAACCTATTTTAATTATTTTTGTAGCAGGAATGCTAATCCCATTTCAAATGTTATTGATACCAGTTTATAAGTTTTCTGTAAATACTGGATTATATGATACATATCCGGGATTAATATTATTTCATATAGCTTTCCAACTTGGATTTTGTACATTCTTTTTAAGAAATTTTATGATAACTATTCCAAAAAGTATTTTTGAAGCTGCTAGAATAGATGGAGCTAATGATTTTAAAATATATTATAGTATAATGCTTCCATTAATCAAACCTGCAATTGCAGCTTTAGGGATTTTAGAATTTACCTGGATATGGAATGACTATTTATGGGCTTTGATATTAATTCAAAGTGATACAAAAAAACCTATCACTCTAGGTTTAACTACTTTGCAAGGACAATGGGTAACTAGTTGGAATGTTATTGCTGCTGCATCAATATTAGCTGCTATTGTTCCTATTATTGTATTTTTAATGTTCCAAAAATATTTTATACAAGGTTTAACAATGGGAAGTGTAAAAGGCTAAGGAGGAATTTATATGAATATATATGGTGCTGATTATTACCCAGAACATTGGCCAGAAGAAGATTGGGAAAAACATATAAAAATAATGAAAGAATTTGAAATTGAATGGCTAAGAATAGGAGAATTTTCTTGGGCTTTATTAGAACCTAAAGAAGGTGAATTTAATTTTGAAATATTTGATAAAGCAATACCTATGTTAAAAAATGAAGGGTTTAAATTAATATTGGGAACACCAACCCCTACGCCACCTGCATGGTTAATAAAAAAGTTCCCAGAAATACAACCTATTGATGAACATGGTCATATTAGAGAATTTGGAAGCAGAAGGCATTATTGTTTTGATAATGATAACTTTATTCATTATTCTCTAAGAATTACTGAAAAATTTGTTGAAAGATATTATAAATATGCTGACATGTGGCAAATAGATAATGAATTTGGTTGTCATGAAACAACATACTGTTATAATGAAGAGACTAGAATATCTTTTATTAATTGGTTAAAAGAAAAATACCATTCATTAGAAAATTTAAATCATACTTGGGGTGGAGCTTTTTGGAGTCAATTATATTCTGATTGGGATGAAATTACAATCCCAAAAAACACTCCAACATTTAAAAATCCTCATCAAATGTTAGATTTTCATAGGTTTTCTTCAGATAATGTTATTAAATATTCTAAAATGCATACAGATATTATTAGAAAATATTCTGATAAACCTATAACTCATAATCTTATGGTAGATTTTTTTGATATTGACTATTTTAAATACTCAAAAGATTTAGATATAGTTTCTTGGGATAATTATATCCCAACAGATGAATATGATTTTTATCATCAAAGCGCAAATCATGATTTAATGAGATCATTGAAAAAGATACCTTATTTTGTAATGGAGCAACAACCTGGAAGAGTAAATTGGAGAATAATAAACAATCAATATTCTCCAGAATATATTGATTTTTGGACAAAACAATCATATTTACATGGAGCAGATGGAAGTATTGTTTTTAGATTTAGAGAACTCCCATATGGTGCTGAACAATACCATGGCGCATTAGTCGATTATACTGGAACTCCTACTGAAAGACTTAAATATTATATAAAATCAAAACATGAGACTTCAAATTGTATTATTCCTAAAAAAGAAGTAGCAATATATTTTTCATATGAAAATGCATGGATTCATAGAATTAACCATTTAAATACAACATTTAATTATTGGAATGCTATTGTAGAAATTTATAAGGCTATAAAAATGTTTGGATACAATGTTGATTTTGTATATGGAGAGGATAAAATAGATGAATATGAATTAATTATTATTCCATATGCTATGAATATAGATAATGAGTTTTTAAATTCACTAAAAAAGTATAATGGAAAAATTATTATGACCGCTATGAGCGGAATTAAAGATGATAGAAATTGGATAAACAAAGAAAAATATAATGAATTATTTAATAAATTTGGAATAAAAATTGATGATTTTTCTGGCGAAAAAGATGTAGAAATATTATATAAAAATAATATTTTAAAAGGAAAATTTTGGTCAGATAAAATAATTGTAAAAGATTCAGAAATATTATCTATTTTAAATAATACAGCTTTTAAAAACCATCCAATAATTACCAAAAAAGAAAAAAATATATATATTGGTACAGTATTAAATTATCTTGATTTTTCATATATTTTATCATCATTATTAATACCTAAAGTAATAGGCAAAGATATATTGGTTACAAATACAAATGATGGTATAATAATTTTAAATGCCAAAAACACAAAAAACATTATATATATTAATAATGAAAAAATTGAAATGGAGGCATTTGAAATTATAAAAAAGGGATGATTGTATGAAAAAAAATTATGTAACCATAAAAGATATAGCTGCAGCTGCAGGAGTTTCTATTAATACTGTTTCTAGAGCTTTAAATGATAAGCCAGATATAAACATAAAGACGAAAAAAAGAATATTAGAAATTGCTAAAGAAATGGGGTATGTAAAAAATATAACAGCTAGTTCTTTAAGAAATCAAAAAACAAAAACTATTGGTGTAATATTTGAAGATAGTTCTAACCCTTTCTTTGCTGAAGTATTAAAAGGAATAGAAAAAGGCGCAAGAGAAAAAAATTACAATATTATTTTAATGAATACAGAAAAAAATTATACACTTGAAAGAAATGCTATTAAATTGTTATTAGAAAAAAGGGTAGATGGTTTAATTATTACACCTACACAAGAAAAATCTGAAGATATTAAAGAATTAATAAAAATTAATATCCCTTTTGTAGTTGTTGGAGTACATTTTGAAGATATAGAAATTGATGAAATATATTCTGATGATTTCTTTGGTGGATATTTAGCAGGTAAATATTTAATTGAAAAAGGTAGAAAAAAACTAATTATGTTAAATGGATTTAATTATAAATCTGTTGCGAAAGAAAGATTTTTAGGCTTTAAAAAAGCATTAGAAGAACATAAAATTAAAAACTTTAAGATTTATGAATTAGAAGAAGGTTTAGAAAGTGCTTACATTAAAACAAATGAATTAATAAAGAAAAAAATAAAATTTGATGGTTTATTTTGTTATAATGATATTTTTGCTTTTGGTGCAATAAAAGCATTATATGAAAATAAAATAAAATTTCCAGATACAGTTAATATTGTAGGATTTGATGATATTTCTTTTGCAAATGTTTTTAATTTAACAACCGTTAGAATACATAAAGAAAAACTTGGATATGAAGCTTTTTATAGATTATATAAAAAAATAAAAGGAGATAAAAATTTAATAAAAGAAAAGTTAGATGTTGATTTGGTTATTAGAAACACTTAATGGAATAGGAGGATATATATGTATATATTAAATAATTTCTTTGATGGTGAATACCTTGAATTTGATAAAGGAAATTATAATATTAAATTAAAAATAGAAAAAATCCCTGAAGGATATATTATAAGAGGTAAAGTGAAAGGGGATCTAGAAAAAATTGAAATTTTTGAGGATATTGCAGATAATGAGCTTTTTATAAATAACTGGCAAAGTTGGAGTCCTACAAAAAAAATAAAAATTGAAAATTATAAATATAATATTCCTGAGGATTGGAAAAAATCAGCTAAGTATAGTGCTCATCCAATGCCTGAATATTTAGAAAATAATGTTATTTCTGACTATTTTGTTGGCAAAAAAAATAAAGTATATGGTTTCTTAACCTCTAAGATTGCTCATCCATTTTTTGAAATTAGAAATAATAAAATAATAGCCTGCTTAGAATATTTTGAAAAAAATTTTGATGAATATATCGATATTGAACCATTAATAATTTTAGAAAATAATGAAATCGAAAAATTATTAGAAGTATATGCTGATTATGTAAAGTTTGAAAATAATCCTAAATTTTCAAAATGGAATCCTATAGGGTGGTCTTCTTGGTATCATTACTTTGAAAATTTAACTTGGGAAGAAACTTTAAAAAATTTAGAATTATCAAAAGAATATAATTATGAAGTTTTTCAGTTAGATGATTCTTGGCAAAAAGACATAGGTGATTGGGTTCCAAAAGATACTTATCCAGATTTTGAAACAATTGCTAATAAAATTAAAGAATATGGTTATATTCCTGGATTATGGCTAGCTCCGTTTAGTGTTTCTGAAACATCTGAAGTTTTTTTAAATCATAAAGATTGGTTAGTAAAAGACGAAAGCGGAAATCCTAAAATTGCTTATATTAATTGGAAGAAAAATATATATGCTTTAGATACCACACACCCTGAAGCACAAGAACATTTAAAAAAGATTTTTTCAAACATGAAAGAAAAAGGAATTCATTATTTTAAAATAGACTTTTTATTTGCTGGTGCTATACCAGGAATAAGATATTTAGATGTCACACCAATTGAAGCGTATAACCTTGGAATGAAAATAATAAGAGAAGCAGCTGGTGAAGATTTTGTTTTAGGTTGTGGCGCTCCAATTTTACCTTCTATTGGTTATGTTGACGGAATGAGAATAAGTGCTGATACAGCACCATTTTATAATCAAAATGATCCAGATTTTGTTTATCCTAATGCATATTATGCTTTAAGAAATGTCATTACAAGATATTTCATGAATGGGAAATGGTGGTGGAACGATCCTGATTGCTTATTATTAAGAACTGAAGAATCTGAATTAAGTGAAAAAATTATAGAAATGTATTCTTATGTCTCAGGATTATTAAACAATATGATTTTACAAAGTGATGACTTATCTAAAAACATTAAAAAAGACATTTTTTATAGATCTTTAGACCTTAGAGGCGGAATACCTCATGTTAAGAGGTTAATGAATGATAACTATTCATTTGAAATTGAAGCATTTAATACTAATATAGGTTATGTAAAAATGAATGTTGATTTAGATAAAATAGAATTTAATTTGGAATATGATATTGATTATCCAAAATTAAATAAGAAATCTATACTAAGAGATAATAGATTATTCCATTATTATGAGGAGAGGGATAACGATGCTTGAAAGAAGATTTAATCCTATTACAGGCGAATGGGTAATGATATCCTCATCTCGCCAAAAAAGACCTAATTTACCAAAAGATAGTTGCCCTATATGCCCTGGTGTTTTAGAATTACCGGGTGAATATGATTTAGTAAGCTTTGAAAATAGATTTCCTGCTTTGAGAAAAGATGCTCCTGATGTACAAAACAATAGTGATATATTAATCAAAGATAAATCACAAGGAATATGTGAAGTTGTAGTTTATACTGAGAAACATAATTCAGAATTATCTCATATGAAAGTTCATCAAATAGAAAAATTAATTAATATGTGGTCTGATAGAACAAAAGAACTATCATCATATGATTTTATAAAATATGTGTTTATTTTTGAAAACAAGGGTAAAGAAGTTGGAGCAACTCTACCACATCCACATGGACAATTATATGCATTTCCATTTTTACCTCCTAGAATTCAATTAAAAATGGAATCATTAGAAAAGTGGTATAGAGAAAAAAACTCTTGTGCTATTTGTGATGTGATTAAAGAAGAGAAAAAACAAAATGAAAGAATAGTATATGAAACAGATAATATAATTGCTTTAGTCCCTTTTTATGCTAGATATCCATATGAAGTGCATGTATATCCAAAAAGACATGTAGAAACAATATATGAATTATCTAATAAGGAGAAAAAAGAATTTGCTCATGTTTTAAAAGTAATTACGAATAAATATAATGGATTATTTAATATGCCTTTTCCATATATGATGATGTTTTTCCAAAAACCTTTTAATATAAATAAATCCACTCACTTTTTCCATTTTCATATTGAGTTTATATCTCCTATGAGAGGGCCAAATTTAATCAAATGGGTAGCAAGCGTAGAAAGTGGAACATGGGCATTTATTAACCCGATAGAACCCGAACAAGCTGCAAAACAATTAAGAAATGTTGAGGTGAATATTGATGTTATATAGAGCACCTGGACGAATAAATTTTATAGGAGAACATACCGATTATAATGATGGATATGTTCTTCCTTTTGCTATTGATAAACATATATATTTAGAAATTGAAAAATCTGATAAATTTACATTTATTTCAAAAAATTCCAATCAAAATATTTCTTTAAATAATTTACAAAAGACCAGAACTTGGGCAGATTATATAATAGGTGTAATTTTGGAAATAGAAAAAAAAGTAGGAAAAATACCACCTTTTTCATTCCAAATTCATTCAAACTTGCCAATAGGCGCAGGATTATCTAGTTCCGCTGCTTTGGAAATTGTTTCAGCTTTTGCAATAAATGATATTCTTAATTTAAATTTATCTATTGAAGAATTAGCTTTAATAGGATGGAATGCCGAAAATAAATTTGTAGGATTAAATTGTGGAATTATGGATCAATACGCAAGTGCTTTATCAAAAGAAAATCACGCATTATTTATAGATACATACACAAAAAAATATGAATTAATTCCTTTAAATTTAAAAAACTATAATTTTTACATTATAAATTCCGGTGTTAAACACGAATTAGGAAATTCTGAATATAATATTAGAAGGAAACAATGTGAAGATGCTTTAAAATTATTAAATAAAAAATCTTTTAGAGAAGTAAATTATGAAGATTTAAAAAAATTAAATGGTATTCATTACAAAAGAGTTAAACATGTTTTAGATGAAAACAGAAGGGTTTTGAATACTATTGAAGCTTTAAAAAATGATAAAATTGAATTAATTGGAGAGTTTCTTTTTGAATCTCATGAAAGTTTAAAAGAATTATACGAAGTATCATGCGAAGAAATTGATTATATTATTGATAACTTAAAAAACAAAGTAACTGGAGCACGCATTGTTGGAGGTGGGTTTGGAGGTTCAGTCTTAGTTCTTTCAAAAGATGATGAATTAGAAAATATTATTTATAATTTAAAAGATAATTATTTAAGAAAATATTCAATCGAATTAGAGCATTTTAAAGTAATAAGTTCAAATGGTGCTGAAAAAGTAATAATTTAAAAATTGTTATAATTGGGAGAGGGAATTTTTTGCATGGGCATTGAAAAATGCCCTTTTTTATATTTAATATAAAATTGTTATTTATTTCTCAAATATTAATAATTATTGACATTTAAGTTTTTTTATGGTAATATAATCATAGAATTTATTAACACATATGAAATATTTTTCATGTTTTTTTTATTTTTATTCATTATTAGTAATAATAGAATTTTTTTCTTAATATTCAGAAAGGGGTGGTTGTATGGCAAGACAAAAGTGGGGTTCAAGATGGGCTTTTGTTTTAGCGGCTATAGGTTCAGCAGCAGGATTGGGTAATGCATGGCGTTTCCCATATATGGCCTATCAAAATGGTGGTGGTGCATTTTATATTCCTTATTTTGTAGCATTATTTATTGCTGGTATTCCTCTTTTAATGGCAGAATTTGGTATTGGGCAAGGCTTGCAAGCTAGTGCTCCAAAATCAATGGTTAAAGTAACAAAAGGCGCTGAATTTATTGGATGGTGGGCAGTTATTACAGGTGCAATTATAACATTTTATTATAATGTTATTATGGCTTGGATTTTTAATTATTTATATTTTTCATTTGGGACTATGTGGAAAGATGATCCAAAAGGATTCTTTTTTGGTGAATTTTTAAAATTATCTGATGGCCCTGGTCAAATAGGCGGTATTAGACTTCCTGTTCTTATTGGGTTAATAATTACATGGGTTTGGATATATTTAATTTTAAGAAAAGGTACAGAATCTGTTGGTAAAACAGTAATGTGGACAGTTCCATTGCCTGTAATATTATTAATATTATTAGGTATTAGAGGTGTAACTTTACCTGGGGCTGCTACTGGTTTAAATTATTTATTTGATCCAAATTTTTCTAAATTGGCAGATCCTAGAGTTTGGGCAAATGCTTTTGGACAAATTTTCTTTTCTTTAAGTTTAGCTTTTGGTATTATGATTGCATATGGAAGTTATAATAATAAGAAAAGCGATGTCGCAAATAATGCTATTATAACTGCTTTAGGGAATTCAGCTACATCTTTCTTAGCAGGTATTGCTGTATTTTCCGTTTTAGGTTATATGGCTCAACAAATGAGCGTTCCAGTTAACGAAGTTGTTAGCGGAGGTATTGGATTAGCATTCGTGGTTTACCCTCAAGCTATATCACTAATACCTGGAGGAGTTATTGTTCAATCTATTTTTGGGTTGGCATTTTTTGTAATGTTATTAACTTTAGGTATTGATTCAGCATTTTCATTAGTTGAAGCTGTTGAAGCTTCTGCTGGGGATAAATTTAAAATTAATAAAAAATCATTCTTAATAGGATTTTCTATTTTAGGATTTATTTTTGGATTATTATTCTCAACACAAGGTGGGTTATATTGGTTAGATATTATTGATCATTATATGGGTACATATGCATTATTAGTAGTTGGTATTTTAGAATCAATTGTAATAGGTTGGGTATTTGGCGCGGAAAAATTAAGAGACTATATTAATTCAGTATCTGAAATAAAAATAGGTAAATGGTTCGATATTTCATTAAAATATATTATTCCATTAGTATTAATATTTATTTTAGGTCTTACTCTTGCTGATGAATTAAAAAATCCATATGAAGGATATCCAGGATGGGCTCTTACAATTGGTTTTGTTGTATTTATTTTAGTACCAATTTTAGCATTTATTTTTGCAAAAATACCTTCTAAAGATGAAAAATATGATTTAAAGGCTTCAGAAATAACCTTCGAAGAGGAATAGGAGGGATAAATATGTCAGGAAGTGCAATATTTTTTATGATATTTGCTGGTGTAGTACTATTTGGAGGTTTAGCTTGGTCATTAAACATAGCTTCTAAAGCTAATAAAAAATAGTATTTAGCGCGGCTTTTGCTGCGCTTTTTTTATTTTTTTAAAATAATAATTTAATAAAATTGTATTATAATTTTTTATAAAAAATTATAAGGAGTGATGCAATGAAATATTATAATATGGAATCTATAATTTTAGAAAACAATAATATTAAATTGGTAGTAATACCTCAAATAGGAGCAAAAGTTGCTTCAATAATATATAAACCGCAAAATTTCGAAGTTTTATTTCAACCCACTTTAAAAAAATATCGTTTACCTAAATATGGAGATTCTTTTGAAAAATATGATACATCTGGAATTGATGAAATGTTTCCTAATATAGATGAGTGTATTTATCCCTTTGAAGAATATTATGGAGAAAAATTACCAGATCATGGAGAGTTATGGAGTATTCCTTGGTTATGTAAAAAAATAAATGATACTAGCATTTATTGCGAAGTAAAAAGTCCTAAATTTAATTATATTTTTAAAAGAACTATTAACTTAAAAAATAATACTATTGTTTTTAACTATTCTGTCAAAAACTTAAACAAAACTGAATTTAGAGGTTTTTGGGCATTTCATGGATTGATTGCTATAGACAATAACAGTGAAATTATATTAGAAAATATAGATAAAGTCCTAAATGTCAAAAAAAATAGTAAATTTTTAGGAAATTTTGAAAATATATGTGATTATCCTATATATAATAATTATAATCTAAATAAATTTTTACCTATTGAATCAAAAAACACTGAAAAATTCTATTTATTAGATAAAATAAACTCTGCAGGAATTACTTTAAATAATAATAAACTATTGTATAATATAGAATTTAAAGATCTCCCATATGCTGGAATTTGGAAAAATGAAGGGGGATTTAAAGGAGAGTATAATTGCGCAATAGAGCCTTGTAATGGCTTTTACGATTCATTAGAAATCGCTAAAAAATACAATAAATATTTAATTTTTGAACCTGGTGAAGAAAAAAGCTGGAAAATAAGTATTGAATTAAAAGAAAACTCCCTCTGATGAGGGAGTTTTTTGGAGGCAACGGTGGGATTTGAACCCACGAATAGCGATTTTGCAGACCGCCGCCTTAGACCCCTTGGCTACGTTGCCTTAACCGTGTGTATTATACCATAATAATTATTAAGTTTAGTGAAGAAAATATAAAATTTATTTTACTTATTATTTCTATAATACATTTGAATACCTATTTCATCTAAATTTCTATTTTCTTCTCTTTGAAATTCAATTTTATACTCTTCAAATTTTCTCTTTTTTAATTTTTCTAATATTACTCTTTCTTTTCTAGCTTCTAAATATCTTTGTCTTTTTTCTTCTTCATCTGCTAATTTTTCTCTATATATCTCTCCTAATTTAACCTTTTTATTTTCCAATGACTCTAAATAAGATCTCCATTGTTGAATATCCTGTATAGTTATCAAATTTTGAGAGATTTGTTTTACAAAATTTTCATTTTCTTCTTTTATCTTGTTATTTATTTCAATAAGGGCTTCTTCTGCTTTTATTCTTTCAGCAGTAGCTTCTAAAAATATTCTTTTAGCATCTTCTTCTAATCTTTCTCTAAGATTTTTTAATCTTTCTAAATTAAATTGAAATCTCATTTTAACCCCAATTTTTCTAATTTATAATATAAATTCCTCACCGTAAGACCTAATTTTTTTGCTGCAGCAGTTTTATTGCCTTGACATATTTTCAATGTTTCTATAATAATTCTTTTCTCATGTTCATCAAGCATTTCTTTTAATGTACCATTAATCTGATTCCCGTCATCATTTTCTTTTGATAAATCAGGTAAATGCATAGAAGTTATTATTGTTTCAGATTGCGCCATATTCATTAAAGCTCTATCTAAAACATTTTCTAATTCTCTTATATTTCCAGGCCAATCATAGTTTACTAATATATTTATTGCATCTTCAGATATATCATATACTACTTTTTCGTGTTTTTGATTTAATATATGTAATATTTGTTTTGACATTGAAGGTAAATCTTCTTTTCTTTCTCTCAAAGGTGGTACTTCAATTGTAACCACAGCCATTTTATAATATAATTTTCTAGAAAATTTACCTATTGACATTAATTCTTTTAAATTTTCTGGAGTTGCAAAAATAATTCTTGCATTTAAATTTATCTTTTTCTTATTATAATATACATAACCTTCATTTAATAGTTCATACATTAAATTTTGAACATCAGCTCCCATTAAATGTGCATTGTCTATAAACAATGTACCACTATCAGCTCTTTCTATTAAACTTTCTTCACTATCAAAAAACATTTCTATTTGCTTTTTTTCATCATATAATAACAAATTCATAGATATAAAGGGGTTATCTCTTTTACTGCTATAATTATGTATAGCTTGAGCCAATATTTCTTTTCCTACACCAGGTTCTCCGTTTAATAGCAAATTTACATTTGTATTTGCAGCTTTTTTTGATTGAAAAACAACATTTTTCATTATTTCTGACTCTACAGTTATATCTTCAAAAGTATATTTCGCTTCATCTTTTTTTAATAATCTTTTTGTAGCTTCGAGTTCTCTTATTAACCTTTCAATTTCTGATATATCATGTATTACACCTACACTACCTTTAAACTCACCTTTTACAAAAACAGGATTTACATTAATTAAAACTTCTTTCTTATTTGTTGCTAATTTAGTTTTCACATTTAATATAGGTTGTTTTTCCCTTGAACATCTTATATGCATACTTTCTTGACCTTCAGCAATATCATATGTAGCTAATTTACCTATCACATCTTTAGGGGATAACCCAGTAACTTTTGTATAAGCTTTATTAACCATAACTATTCTTCCTTCTTCATCGGCTACAGAAATTGCATCATATGTTGAATCAATAATAGCTCTTAAAAGAGATTCTAAATCTCTTAAGTTGGTTACTTCTTCTGCTAATTTTTGAACACTTGTAATATCTCTAAATATAGCTGCTGCTCCAATAACTTCATCATTCTCATTTTTTATAGGAAATCTTGAAGTAACTATTATTTTTTTCCCTAGATTTTGAATTCTATCTAATTCTGGAATTCCAGTTTTTAAAACTATATGCAATCTTGTATCTGATATAGTATCTGTTACTTTTTTATACAATGCTTTCTCTTTAGATAAATTAAGAATTTTTGAAGCTGAATTATTTAAAAATATTATCTGTTCTTCAGAATTAATAAGGATAACTGCTTCTTGTATATCATCTAAAATTCTTAAAATCAAATCTTCTGTTTTCACCTTAATCCTCCTCTAATAATTTATGTTCTTGTACCCAACCTTCTAAATCTAAATTTACCATCAAATCTACTACCTTATCATATTCACTTTTCTTTAAAAATCTATTTATTTCAGGATATTCATTAGTTCTATATACTGGAACAAATTGATCCATTAAACTAATTAAAATATTTTTATCTAATTTGGCAATAAATCTTAAAGCATCTTTAGATTCATCAATATTATTAGGCAAAACAAGAACTCTTACTATCATACCTTTTTTTAATATATCATCTTCAAAAATATATTCTCCCTTTGTTTGGTTATACATTTCAATTATAGCTTTATTTGCATATTCCCAATAATCTGGCGTTTTTGAATATCTGTTCGCAGCATATTCTGATGTATATCTAATATCTGGTAAATAAATATCAATTATTCCATCTAGTAATTTTAATGTTTCAACAGTTTCATACGATGACGTATTCCATAATAATGGAATATTCAAACCTTTTTCAATGGCTAATATCAATGCATCAAATATAAATGGCAAATAAGGTGTAGCTGTAACTAGATCTATGTTTTTTACTTTTTTTTCATTTTGTAGCCAAATAAATTTGTTTGCTAATTCTTCTACTGAAAATTCATTCCCAAAACCATTTTGAGAAAAATTAAAATTTTGACAATATACACATTTCATAGCACAATTGCTGAAAAACACTCCTCCTGCACCAGTATCTCCAACTAAAGGTGGTTCTTCTCCTTTATATAAGACGAATTCTGAAATTTTTATTTTATCTCCAACTTTACATACCCCTAAATTTTCATATCTATTCACTTTACAATTCTTTGGACATAAATCACATGAATATAATTTTTCATATAATAAATCTCTTCGTCTATGCAATTCCCCATTTTCATATAATTTTATATATCCTGGTATATATCCCATTACAATGATAACCCTCCATCTATCCTTATAACTTGACCTGTTATATATGATGAATCATCACATGCTAAAAATAATACTACCTTTGCTACTTCTTCCGCATTGCCTAAACGCCTAAGTAAAATTCTTTTTAAAGCTTCTTTTTTTAATTCTTCATCAAGATTTTTTGTCATATCTGTTTCTATAAAGCCAGGAGCTACTGCATTTACTCTAATTTGTTCTCCTCTCATTGTAAGTTCTTTTGCCCATGTTTTTGTCATTCCTATTACACCAGATTTACTTGCAGAATAGTTTGTTTGTCCTATATTTCCATCTATTCCCACAACACTTGAAATATTTATAATTGAGCCTTCTTTTTGTTTCCTCATAACTTTAGCTACAGCTTTTGTAACTAAAAATACACCTTTTAAATTAACGTTTATAACAAAATCAAAATCTTCTTCTTTCATTAATAGCAATAACATATCTTTTGCTACCCCAGCATTATTTACAAGAACATCTATTCTTTTATATTCATTAAATATATCTTTTACAGCATTATTTACTTCTTCACTATTAGAAACATCAACTTTATATCCCCTAAAAAAACCTTTATTTAAAACATTTAATTCTTCTTCAACTTTTTTTAAATCTTCTAAATTTCTAGCAAAACCTAAAACTGTTGCTCCCTCTTCTACAAATTTTCTACATATCTCTTTTCCAATACCTCTATTAGCACCTGTAACAATACATACTTTATTTTCTAATTTCATATTTTTACCTCCAATTTCAAACCTTTGAATATATCATATTATATCATAAAAAATGGTTTTGTGATATAATTATAATATAGGAAGGATGTGAATAAATGGATAAAATAAACAAAGAATTCGACTTATATTTGAAAGAAATTAAAAATTTATTAGAAAGAAATTTAAATACTTCTGAAATAGAAATATTAAAAAAAGCATATTTTTTGGCAAAAGAAGCGCATGAAGGACAAATGCGTGCTTCTGGAGAACCTTTTTTTGAACACCCTAAGGAAGTTTCAAAAATTTTAGCTGAATTAAAAATGGATATTGAAAGCATTTCATCAGCATTATTACATGATGTAGTAGAAGATTGTAATGTAAATATAGAAGTTATTCAAAAAGAATTCGGAGATGATATAGCCAGAATTGTAGATGGAGTCACTAAAATTAGCAATTTAAAATTAAATGAAAAATTAAATAAAGTTGATATGAAATCACTAGAAAAAATAGAAACTATACGTAAAATGTTACTTGCTATGTCTAATGATATTAGAGTTATAATTGTTAAACTTTCTGATAGATTACATAACATGAGAACATTGCAATATGTTCCACAAAAAAAGCAGATAATAAAAGCTCAAGAGACTCTTAAGATATATGCTCCAATTGCTCATAGGTTAGGAATACATAAAATAAAAGCAGAATTAGAAGATTTATCTTTTATGTATCTTTATCCACAAGCATATAAGGATTTAAAAAATAAACTAGAAGAAAAAATTAAAAATGTTCATGATAGAATGGAAGAATATAAAGAGATAATTTTAGAACAACTAAAAAAACATAATATAAAATCTTCTCTTCAAGGAAGATCAAAGCATTTATATAGTATATGGGAAAAAATGCTTAGAAAAAATAAAAGTTTTGATGAAATATATGATGTTATAGCTTTAAGAATTATTACTGAATCACCAACCGCTTGCTATGCTGCATTGGGGGTTGTTCATTCTGTTTGGAGACCTGTCCCGGGAAGAATTAAAGATTATATTGCTGTTCCTAAATCCAATGGATATAGATCTATTCATACTACAGTAATTACGAATAAGGGTGAAACATTAGAAATACAAATTAGAGACTGGGAAATGCATGAAGAAAGCGAATATGGATTAGCTGCTCATTGGGCATATAAACAAGGTGTTGATTCTAAAAAATTATATTTTGTTAAAAGATTAATGGATTTACATAAGGAAATTGCACAATCAGCATTTAACTTAAATGATATAGAAGAAGAATTAAGTGTCCATGAAGTATTTGTTTTTACTCCTAAAGGAGAAATTTTACATTTACCATATGGTTCTACACCTATTGATTTTGCATATGCAATACACACAAATGTTGGAAATCACTTTGCCGGAGCAAAAGTTAATGGAAAAATTGTACCTATAAGTTACGAATTGCAAAATGGTGATATTGTTGAAATTATTGTCAATAGAAATTCACCTGGTCCTAGTATAGATTGGTTAAAATATGCAAAATCTTCTCGTACAAAACATAAAATAAAAAGATATTATAGATTAAAAAATGAAAAAAACCTTGAAGAAAAAGGTAGAGAAAAAATAAGAGAGATAGCTAAAGATTTAAATATTTCAATAGATAATTTAATTCACGACTTAAAAGAAAATCAGGTTTTTTGTGAAAAAAACAATGTAAAAAACGAAAATGAATTATATATAAGACTTGGATTTGGAGATATTAATCCTAAAGAAATTTATAAGCTTTTTGAGAAAAAAGATGAACAAATTGAACAAAAAAATGAGAAATTTATTACTCAAAAAATCAATTATAAGAAAAAAGGCATAGGAGTTATCGTTGATGGTCAAGAAGGCATAGATATATATTTTGCAAAATGTTGTAATCCAGTATTAGGCGATGATATTATTGGCATTGTAAGCAGACGTGGTATAGGAGTACACAGGGAAAATTGTATGAATATTAAAGAAGTTCCGCAATCTAGAGTAGTTAAAGTTTCGTGGATTACTGAAGATATAGTTAATTCAAAATATGTAACCCATTTACTTATAGAATTGGAGGATAAATCAGTTTTAAATGATATTAGACGTGTTGTTAAAAACGAAAAAGCTAATATAGAAATGTATGAAACATCTAGAAAAATTGATAGAGTAGATTTGAAATTAAGATTAGCTGTAAAAGATGTTCAGCATTTAATGAGGGTATTAACAGCAATAAAAAACATAAAAGGAGTATTTAATGTAAGGAGGAGTTAGTTGTGAGAGCAGTTGTTCAAAGAGTTTTAGAATCACATGTAGATGTAGAAGGAAAAACTGTAGGAAAAATTGGAAAGGGTATTTTAGTATTATTAGGTGTAGGACAAAACGATACAGAAAAAGATATAGAATGGTTAGCAGATAAAATTATGAATTTGAGAATTTTTGAAGATTCAGAAGATAAAATGAATCTTTCTTTACTTGATATAAAAGGAGAAATCTTGGTTATTTCTCAATTCACATTATACGGAGATTGTAGAAAAGGGAGAAGACCTTCATATTCTACCGCAGCAAATCCAGAAAAAGGTAATGAATATTATGAAAAGTTTATTGAATACATAGAAAAAAAATATAATTTAAAAGTAGAAAAGGGTATTTTTCAAGCCGATATGAAGGTTCATTTAATTAATGATGGTCCTGTCACATTATTATTAGACTCAGAAAAAACATTTTAAAGAAAAAATATTTTAAAAAAACATTGGAGGGATTATTATGAAAGAGGTAGAAATAACTGTATTTGTATATTCAATTCACCCGTTTGATGCACATATTAGTGCTGAAGGAGTTCAATATGGAATTACTCCAGAAAATATACATAAAATTTTTAGAGAAGAAGAAAAGCCTGCTAAAGGCGTTGTAGTAAAATTTAAACTTCCTGATGGAACAAAAAAGTATATAAGAGCTGAATGAGAGGTAAAAATATGAGAAATTTGTATTTAATTGATGGCAGTGGAATAGCTTATAGAGCTTTTTTTGCACTTGATCAAAATTTACAAACATCTACAGGTATTCCAACAAATGCCATTTTTGGCGTAACTAAGATGTTATTAAAAATATTAGAAAATTATGTAAAAAAGAATGACGATGCAATTATATTTATCATGGATAAAAAAACTGAAACATATAGACATAAATTACTTGAAAGTTATAAAGCTAATAGACCAGAAACCCCAAAAATATTTAAAGATCAATTTCCTTATATTTTAGAAATAGTAAATGCATTAGGTATCAAAACGTTAGCTGAAGAAGGTTATGAAGCTGATGATGTAATTGCTACATTAGCATTAAAAGGTCAAAAAGAGTTTGAAAATATATATATTTTCTCATCTGATAAAGATTTAATGCAATTAGTAAATGATAAAATTAAAATGCTAAGAATTGGGAGAGGAATTACGGATATAAGGGAATATGATATAGAAAAAGTTATAGAAAAATATGGATTTGGCCCAGAAAAAATTCAAGATTTTTTAGCATTAACAGGTGACTCCGTTGATAATATTCCAGGTGTTAAAGGAATTGGAGAAAAAACAGCTACAAAGCTAATAAAAGAATTTGGATCTTTAGAAGATATATATAAAAATATTAGAAATACAACAAATTCAATACAAAAAAAGTTGGAATCTGGTAAAGAAATGGCGTTTTTAAGTAAAAAATTAGTGCAATTAGTTACTGATGTACCACTAAATATAGATTGGAACGACTATATTTATAGTGGTTTTAATAGTAATCTAGAAGAAATACTAAATGAATTTGAATTTAGTTCTATAATTAGAGATCTTGGATTAAAAGAATCAAATAAAAAAATATCTAACAAAGCAAATGAACTCTCTGGTAAAGGAGATTATATACTATTAAAAAAGAATGATTTAAATATTTTATTTGATGAATTAAAAAAACAAGACTTAATATCTTTTGATCTCGAAACAACCTCTGTTGATCCATATGAAGCAGATATATTAGGTATAGCTATATCATATGAGCCAAAAAAAGGATATTATATTGATATCTCAAAAGAAACTAAAGAAGAAAAAATAAAAATTTTAGATGAATTATGGACTATTTTAAAAGAAAAAAATATTATTGGTCAAAATTTAAAATACGATCTATCTATTATGAAAGTTTATGGATTTGACATAAAAACACCTTATTTTGATACTATGATCGCTGCATATTTAATTTCTCCTGATTCAAGAAGATTTAATATGGACGACTTAGCAAAAAAATATCTAAATTATGAGACAATTAAATATGAAGATGTTGTTAATAATACTTTATTCGCTAAAACTTTAAATGACATAGAACCAGAAAAAGTTGCTGAATATTCAGGAGAAGATGCCGACATAACTTTAAGATTATTTCATGTTTTAAGACCAAGAATTTATGAATTCGGATTAGAAAAATTAATGTTTGAGATTGAAAACCCTTTAATACCGGTTTTAGCAAAAATGGAATTAAATGGTGTGTATTTTGATATACATTATTTAAAGAAATTAGAAAAAGAATATACAGAAATCTTAAATAAGACCTTGCTAGAAATATATGAACTTGCCGGTTATGAAATAAATCCTAGTTCTCCAAAACAAATTAGTGAATTATTATTTAATAAATTAGGATTAATGCCTAAAAAGAAAACTAAAGGCGGAGCTTTTTCAACAAGTGCACAAGTTTTAGAAGAAATGAAGGATGAACATCCAATAATAGAAAAAATATTAGAATATAGAAAGTATCAAAAATTACTTTCTACTTATATTCAAGCAATACCTAAATTGGTAAACAAGAAAACAAAAAGAGTACATACATCTTTTAATCAAACAGGTGCAGCAACTGGTAGATTAAGTAGTAGCGAACCAAATTTACAAAATCTTCCTATTAGAGAAGCAGAAGGCGAAAAAATAAGAAATGCTGTTAAAGCTGAAAAAGAAGGATATGTATTATTAAGTGCTGATTATTCTCAAATTGAATTAAGAGTTTTAGCTCATATGAGTAAAGACCCTGTTTTAATTGAATCATTTAAAAATGATTTAGACATACATACAATAACAGCTGCAAAACTTTTTGATGTCCCTGAAAATAAAGTGGATAATCATATGAGACAAATTGGAAAAATGATTAATTTTTCTATTATTTATGGAGTATCTTCATATGGTTTAGCAGAACGAACAGGAATTAGTAGAGATGAAGCTGGTGTTTTCATAAAAAAATATTTCGAATTATATAAAAACGTGGAAAAATACCAACATAATATATTAAGTAATTTAGAAAAAAACGGATATGTTGAAACATTATTTGGAAGAAAAAGGTTTTTAGGAAATCTGAGACTTAATAAAAATGATTTAAAACGAATAGCTATTAATACTCCTATTCAAGGCACTGCTTCTGATATAATGAAATTAGCTATGATTAAATTAGATGAAGTTTTACCAGAATATGCTAAAATGATACTTCAAGTACATGATGAAATTGTAATTGAATTACCTAAAGAAAAAGCTAATGAAATACGTAAAATAGTAAAAGAAACACTAGAAAATGCCTACAAATTAGATGTCCCACTTAAAGTAGATATTAATATATCCGAAAGGTGGACAAAGTGAGGCAATTTTATGAAAAAATTTATTATTTTAATTTTCTGTTTAATAACTATTGTTTCCTTTGGTTATACTAGTATAAATTTTAATTTTTTAATTACTTTCGGGAGTACAAATACAACATATAGTCAAATTGTAAAACTTTATTATATTGATGATTCAATAATATCTACAATTACTTTTAATTTTAAAAAATATCCTCAAAAAATTATTATTGATAATGAAGAATTTATAGTTTATTCAAAACTGCAAAAATTTATAACTGGTTCTGGAAAAATTAATATAAAATATAACAATAAGAATTATGAATTTTTATTAAATAATGAGGAATTAATAATCGGATTTGAAGAAGTAGAACCAAATATAAAACTTTATTATTATACAAAGAATATTTCTCCAAATAATGATTGGTATAATGATTCATTAAGACTTGTCCTTTATTCAAATACATATTGTACTTTGAAGATTCTAGGTTTTGAAAAATATATTTATCCTGGAAAAAATGAATTATATATACCAATTAATTTAAAAGACGGAAATTATAACACATCGCTTAAATTTATCAATTCTAAAGGAATATATACAAAAGATATAGAATTTAAAATTAATAGAAACAAAAAAACTTATACTAAATATATAATACTAAGTATTTTAGGATTATTTATAGGATTTATAGGATATAATATAATAAAATAGGGCGCAAAGCCCTATTTTATTATATATATACAGCTATAGTTAATAATGCCATTACAACTAATGATATTATAATTAATAATTTCCAAACAAATTTAAAGTATGTTTCATATGGAACTTTAGCAATTGCTAATGCACCCATAATAACTGCACTTGTAGGAGTAAATAAATTAATTACACCTGATGCAGATTGATAAGCTGTTATAACTAAATCTCTTCCTACTCCTGCAAAATCTGCTAATGGAGCCATAATTGGCATTGTTAAAGTAGCTAAACCAGATGTAGACGGCACTAAAAATGACATTGGCAAATAGAATAAATAAGCTATATTAACAAATGCTGCTGATCCTAATTTTGCTAATGTTTCTTCTCCCCAATGAAGAATAGTTGCTGTCATTCCTCCATCATTCATAACAACTGTTATCCCTCTTGAAACTCCAATAATTAATGCCACTCCTAATAAATCTCTTGCTCCACTTACAAAACTATCTATATATTCATTTTCACTCATTTTATACATTCTAGAAATTATTAAACTAGCTACAAAAAATAACATTGTTATTTCTCCAAACCACCAGTCTCCTAATGGTATTGGATGTCCTATAATTTTACCTAATACTGGAATATTCATTAAAAAGTTATTAAATTTTTCAAAGATTAATATATCAAACTTCCATGCCCAAGGTATAACCCCTAAAACCATTATAACAAATGTTAATCCGAAAACCCATAATACATTTTTTCTTTCTTTTGTTAAATGAATTTCTTCATTGTTTTCGTTTTTAAAATGTTCTTCATGTTCATCTTTCAAATGATATATTAAGGATTTTGATGGATCTTTTTTTACTTTATCCGCATATTTCATTACATATATAATTCCAATTATTTCTGAAATGAATAATATAACTAATCTCAATATAATTCCATCACCAATTGAAATATTTGCAAACCCAGAGGCTATACCTGTCGCAAATGGATTAACTGTAGAACCTAATACTCCCAATCCAGCACCTAATGCTATTGTTGCAACCGCAGTTAAAGCATCAAAACCTGCTGCTATAAATACTGGAATAATAAGAGGGTAAAAAGCAATTGTTTCTTCTGCCATTCCGTATGTTGTTCCACCCAATCCAAATAAAATCATTAAAATTGGAATTAACAATTTTTCTTTACCATTAAGTTTCTTTAAAACATTTGATATACCTGCTTCAATAGCTCCTGTTTTCATAACTATAGATAAAAAACCACCTATAACAATAACAAATAAAGCTATATCCACTGCATCATAAAAACCTTTAATTGGCGCATTAAAAATTTCCCATAATCCTTGGGGGTTTTGTTCAACCCTATGATATGTACCTGGAATAGGTTGTGGTTTTGAAGCTGTTGGATCAACATAATCATACTGCCCTGCTGGAACAATCCATGTGAAAATTGCTACTACAACTATAATTGAAAAAAGTATAGTGTAGGCTGTTGGCATCTTAAATTTCTTTTTCATCCTAAACCTCCTCACATAATTTATATATAGCTTTGGCATATATTTTAATACTATTTATTAAATCCTCTATTTTTACTCTCTCATTAGGTTTATGTTCTGTTGATATTCCATTTGGAAAAGTTGCTCCAAATGCAATACAATTATCTAATGCCCTTGCATATGTTGCACCACCAGATGATATTGGTTCTGATTCAAAATCTTTTGTTTCCTCTCGATAAGTTTCTAATAATATTTTGTATAAAAAATGTTCTTTAGAAAAATAAACAGGTTGAAGCCAATCTATTTCTTCACATTTAATGTTATATTGGTTTATTTTTTCTTTTATTTTCTCTATTACATAATCCTTTTTTACAGTAACCGGTATTCTAATATCCACTCCAATTTCTTGATAATCACTATCAATATTTATTTTCCCTATATTAAATTTTAAATACCCTGAATCATCATCTTTACATTCTCCAAATATTTTTCTAGCATATGGATCTTCTCCAATTTCATTAACAATAAAATTTATCAAATTGCTGCTATACCCTATATTTTTTAAGGCTATTAATAATCTTTCTATTGCATTTATACCTTTTTCTGTATCTTTTGCATGAGCAGACTTTCCTAAAACTATTATTTTTTTGTCTTTTATTAAATATTCATACCCTAATTTGTTCATTTCTTCTTTCAATTTATCTATATCTTTATCATATTCAATCTTATCAGGTACAGAATTTAATGCATTTCCACCAACTATTTTTATATCGCTTTTTTCTTCTGAATATATTTTTAATTGTAATAATCCTTTTTCTGCATAAACTAAAGGAAATTTAGAATCTGGTGTAAAAGATATATAAGGAATTTCTTCATTTTCTTTATATTTTTGAATTCCTCTCCATAACAATTCTTCATCTGTTCCAAAAATTATTCTTATTCTTTTATTGAATTTATACCCTAATTCGTCTAATATTTTTATTGCATATATTGATGCTAATAATGGCCCCTTATCATCTTGAACCCCACGTCCATATACATATTCATCTTTTATTGTCATATCAAATGGATTATTTTCCCAGTCATCTAAATTTCCAGCTGGTACAACATCTAAATGGCCTAAAATACCAATTAAATCTTCACCATTTCCAATTTCTGCATAACCATAATATTTATTATAGTAAGTTTTAAACCCTAATCTTTCACATATTGATAGAGTTTTTTTCAAAACCTTATCAATATTTTCACCAAATGGATAATCCAAAGAATCTTCATTAACACTAGGAATATCTATAATCTCTTTTAAATCGTGAAAAAATTCACTCTTCTTATTCAATATTAATTTTTCTAAAATTTCTAACATAATACACCCCCTCTTAAGAAACCACCTTATTATATACTATTATTTTCATTATGAAAAATATTTCATGTGTTATTATTCTCAACATAAGAACAATTATATACAAATATAATTAATTAACATTATTATTTTTATTTATTTTTGACTATACTATTTATTATTTCTTTATTAATATTTTATTATTTAAATATTTATAATTAATACTCTATATTAAAAATAAATCCCCACATAGGGGATTTATTAATTAAATCATATTAATTTCTTTACTTAATGTTTAATTTTATAAACTGCTCAACTTCCTCTCTATTTGGTATTGAAGATTGAGCTCCTTTTTTAGTTACAGATAAACCTGCTGCAGCTGAAGCAAAAATTATTGATTCTTTTATATCTTTTTTTTCCGACAAAGCTACAGCTAACGCTCCATTAAAAACATCACCTGCTGCTGTTGTGTCTACAACATCATCTATTTTAAATACTGGTATTTTTAAGATTGAATTAGCATTGTATAATATTATATCCTTTCCGCCTTGTTTTAATATAATATTTTTAACACCTAATTTAAAGAAATTTCTTAATACTTCTTTTAAATTTTCCTCTGGATTTAAATTGAAAAATTTCAAAGATAGATATTTAAACTCTTCTTCATTTGGCGTAAAATAGTCTATGTATTGAAAAATTTCCTTTTCTATATTTTGTGCTGGAGCTGGATCAAAAATAATTATTTTATTTCTTTTACTAAAGGTTCTTGCAATATATAATGTTGTTTCATATGGTATTTCATTTTGTAATAAAAAATATTTATATTCATTTAATATATTAATTTTTTTCTCTACTATTTCTGGGATTATAAAACTATTTGCTCCTTCATATATTATTATTCTATTCTCACCTCTTTTTGTTACTTCAATATATGCTCTACCCGTAGGTAAATCAGTATATATATATCCTATTATATTATTATTATCAAAATTATTTGCTAATTTTTTCCCAAATTCATCATTTCCTAATGCTGTAAAAAAATATACCTTATTTTTAGATAATTTAGCTGCAGTTACCGCTTGATTCGCACCTTTTCCTCCAGGAAAATATTCTAAAGAAATAGCCTTTTGTGTTTCACCTGGATTTGTAAATTTCTCAACAGTTAAAACTATGTCCATATTGGAACTTCCTATTACTGCTATCATTTTATAACCTCCGTTATATATTTTTGATATAGCATATCTAAATATATTAAAGCATATAACATTGAACCCCTAATTGTAACTAAATCCCAATCAGAAAAATACGTTTCTTCATTTCTATTATTTCCTAAATAAAAATATGAAATTAAATCAAAATTTCTCTCACCTTTATTTCCATCACCTATTGTATTATCTGTACTTGCTATCCCCAAAAAATCCGCATCTATTAATGTATGAGTAAGCCCAAAAGATAATGCATATATATTATTATTATCGATTTCAGCTCTGAATGACCCTGGAAAAAATCTCGACTCTTGCATTATAATAGCTAATATTAATTCAACTGGTATATGATTTAACTTAATTAATGAAGGATATAATTCTGATGAT
The DNA here is from genome assembly GCF_011057715.1 of Marinitoga sp. 38H-ov. Lineage (NCBI taxonomy): Bacteria > Thermotogati > Thermotogota > Thermotogae > Petrotogales > Petrotogaceae > Marinitoga > Marinitoga sp. 38H-ov. The sequence goes on along the minus strand of NZ_LNGH01000007.1, from coordinate 63,804 downwards.
GTGTTATGTAATCTATTTAATTCAATATTTGAATTAGTATATGTATATGCAACATCTACTAGATATTCAGAATATTTTTTAATTTCTATATCTGTCAAATTTTCATTTGGATAAAAATATTCAAACCAGGATTTAAATGTTGAAGATGTATTATAATATTCTTTTATTTTATTATATAGTCTATTTACCAAAAATTCCCTTTTTTCAAATGAGGTTATTATATTTGGATTTAATTCTGGATATTTTTTTGAAGAATTTGTGGGAATTATTTCATCATAATTATCAAAAACATTTGGTGAATTATTTTTAAATTGGTCATTAATAATGTTTAATATATAATTTTTTATTTTTGGATTATAATGTGGATCATCTGATAAACTTTTTGTTTTTGTTGTATTATTAATTTCTCCAACAAAATATTTATAAAATTCTAAGACATTATCATCATATATATAACCATTTTCATTTGCATATTTTAATAATTCTTCAAAAGTCTTATTCCCACCTCTATTATATCCAGTAGCTATAACTCTAATTAATAATTCTTTTTGAGTATTAGTTAAATCAGAAAAATTTGTATCTTCAACTTTTGGAATATTTTTTAAACACGATGAATTTAAAATAATTAATAATAATATTATTATATAAACATATATCTTTCTCATTTTATCACCTCATTTAATTATATCATAAATAAGCATACTCAAGCATACTCATTTATACTTACGCATACTCATAATAACTAGGAATAATTATGAAATTTTCTTCATATTATCTGATTTTTTTATTTTTTTTTTGTTTGGAGAATACTAAAAAAAAATGTATAATATGAACGTCGATAGAATCTTATAATATTGAGGAGGAGATAATATGCCAGTAAACTTAAAAGGAAGAAGCTTATTATCATTAAAAGATTATACACCAGAAGAAATAAAATATTTATTAGATTTAGCTTTTGATTTAAAATCAAAAAAAAGAGCAGGTATTAGAAATGAATTATTAAAAGGCAAAAACATTGTATTAATTTTTGATAAAACATCTACTAGAACAAGAACAGCATTTGAAGTTGCTGCATTAGATGAAGGAGCTCATGTAACTTTCTTAACAAATAGTCAAATGGGTAAAAAAGAATCAATAGAAGATACAGCAAAAGTATTAGGTAGAATGTATGACGGAATTGAATACAGAGGTTTTAAACAAAAAGTAGTTGAAGATTTAGCTAAATATTCAGGAGTTCCTGTATGGAATGGTTTAACAGATGAAGCACATCCAACACAAGGATTAGCAGACGTAATGACAATGATGGAATATATTCATAAACCATTAAATCAAATGAAAGTTGTATTTATTGGAGATACTAGAAATAATGTTGCAAACACATTAATGAGAATTTCTGCAAAATTAGGAATGCACTATGTTGCAGTTGGACCTGAATCATTAAAACCATCAGATGAAATGATGAACGAAGCTTTAGAAACAGCAAAAGAAACTGGTGCTGTTATTGAATATACATCTGATTTAGATGGAGTAAAAGGTGCAGATGTTATATACACAGATGTTTGGGTATCAATGGGTGAAGAAGATAAAATGCCTGAAAGAGTAGAATTATTAACTCCATATAGGGTAGATATGGAGTTAATCAAAAGAACAGAAAATCCAAATGTAATTTTCTTACACTGTTTACCTTCATTCCATGACTTTGAAACTGTAGTTGCAAGAGAAGCAAAAGAAAGAGGATTAGATATTAGAGAAGTTACTGATGAAGTATTTAGAAGCAGACATTCAAAAGTATTTGATCAAGCAGAAAACAGAATGCATACTATAAAAGCTATTATGGTTGCTACATTGTAATTGATCTGATTAAGGAGGTTTTTATATGAAAAAATTAGCAGTAGTTGCTATTGGCGGCAACGCAATGAATAGACCTGGTGAAAAACCAACTGCAGAAAATATGTTTAGAAATATTAGAGCAACAGCATCATATTTAGCAGACATGATTGAAATGGATTATGATATTATTATTACACACGGAAATGGCCCACAAGTTGGAAATTTACTTTTACAACAAGATATTGCAAAGGATACTATTCCTCCATTTCCAATGGATGTTTTAGGTGCAATGACTCAAGGTTATTTAGGATATATGATTTCACAAGAATTAAAGAATATTTTAAGAGAAAGAAAAATTGAAAGAGATGTTGCTACTGTAGTAACTCAAATAGTTGTTGATAAAGATGATCCTGGATTTAAAAATCCTACAAAACCAGTAGGTCCTTTCTACACTGAAGAAGATGCTAAAAAAATGATGGAAGAAAAAGGATGGATCTTTAAGGAAGATGCTGGTAGAGGATGGAGAAGAGTTGTTCCTTCACCAATTCCATTAGATGCTATAGAAAAAAATACTATAAGAGACTTAGTAGAAAATGATGTAATTGTTATTGCCGGTGGTGGCGGTGGAATACCAGTTATTATTGACGAAAATGGTGAAGTAAAAGGCGTTGAAGCTGTTATCGATAAAGATAGAGCATCTGCTTTATTAGCTAAAGAATTAAATGCTGATGAATTTATTATATTAACAGCTGTTGAAAAAGTATATTTAAACTTCAATAAACCAGATCAAAAAGCATTAGATGAAATTACTGTAAATGAAGCTATAAAATATATAGAAGAAGGCCACTTTGCAAAAGGAAGTATGTTACCAAAAGTTGAAGCATGTATTTCTTTTGTAAAAGATACAGGAAAACCAGCATTAATAACAGATATGGAAAAATTAAAAGAAGCTTTAGAAGGAAAAACAGGAACTAAAATTTTACCATAATAAAAATTAAACCTTGTCTGGATTGTGAATCTCTCCCTCTCCCCACAATCCAGACCTTTTTATTTGGAGGTGGTATTATTTATATTTTTCTTGATTATGATGGTACATTAATAAAAAATGATGAAGATGAATTTCAAAAATACTATTTTTCTAGCTTTTTAAAATATTCAAAATTAGAAAAAAAAATTATTGATATTGTTTTAGAATGTACAATTGAGTTAATAAAAAAAGATGATGATAAAATAACAAATTTAGAATATTTTATGAATTTAATGGAAGAAAAAACAGGAAAAGATTCTATGTATTGGTATAATATATTTTTAGATTTTTATAACACTGAATTTCCAAAATTAAAAAGTATAATTAAACCTAATGATAAATTAATAAATAAAATAAAATATTCTAATCATAAATTTATTTTTGCTTCAAATCCTCTTTTCCCAGAAATTGCAGTAAAACATAGAATAGAATTTATTAATTTAAAAACAAACGATTTTATTTATATTTCCACAATGGAAAATTCTCATTATTGCAAACCTAATGAAAATTATTTTAATGAAATTATTTATAAATTGAATATTAAACCAGAGGATTGTTTAATGATAGGTGATACAGATTTTGATAGGGAGTGTATAAAAGCTGGAATTAATTTTATACATGTATCTGAAGAAAATATATGGGAAGAAATACTATAAAAAAGGAGCGTAAAGCTCCTTTTTTTAATATGGTGGCGGCGAAGAGACTCGAACTCTTGACACTGCGGGTATGAACCGCATGCTCTAGCCAACTGAGCTACGCCGCCATAAAAAAAATGGTAGCGGGGGCAGGATTTGAACCTACGACCTTCGGGTTATGAGCCCGACGAGCTACCAGACTGCTCCACCCCGCACCGCGTAGTAGAGTAAATAAAATGGTGCCGAGGGTGGGACTTGAACCCACACGGGTGTCTCCACCCAACGGATTTTAAGTCCGCAGCGTCTGCCAATTCCGCCACCTCGGCAACCTTCTTCGGTTATTTCAACCAGATTTATTCTATCACTTTTTATTATTTTTGTCAATACCTTTTTAGTTACAAGTTTTTTATGAATTTATTGGTATTAATTAAATAAAATATTTCCAAAAAAAATTTTATAATTAAACATTATACTTGATAAAAAATAATTGTAATGTTATAATATTACTAACAATAAATTTTATAGGTGATAATATGAAAAGATATATTTTTTTATTCATGAGTTTTTTATTTTTTTTATGTTTTTGGATATTTAGTTATAGAATAAATAACCTAGATGGTGAAAAATTAAATATATGGATTGATGAAAATGGAAATGAATTAAAAGTTCCTATTATAAAAGTATTAAAGGGTAATGAACTAACTTTAATAACCTATTTTAATAAAAATGATAAAAATTATATTATTTTTCCAGAAATATCTGGAAATTATGCAGAAATATACCTCAATGGTAACCTAATAGAAAAATTAGGTTATGGGAAAGATCATTTATTTAATCTTTATTTGAAACCTCATTTATTATTTTTAGGGAATAACTTAAAAGAAAAAAATGAATTAAAAATAGTTATTTTTGATTTATATAAAGGCGGAATTAAAACAACTCCTGTTTTAATCAATGAAAAAGATTTAAATAAATTTTCAATTTTAAAATTTATTAATTATGGTTTTATTTCATCATTAGGCGGAATTATATTCTTCTCTATAATATTAGTTTTAGATTATTTATTTTTTTTAAAATTAGAAAAAAAGGTTTTTTTATACTATCTTTTATCTTTAATTCTTTTACTTGTATCCTCAAGAGATTTTCATTATATTTCTTTGGGAAATCAACATACATATTTAATTATGAAAAAAATATTTTTTGTTTTTTTATTAGCAAGTTTTATGTTTTTTATTCAAACTATCAATACTAGTATCAAAAAAAGAAGATTATTTAATTATATCATTGGTATTTTATTATTAATCCCATCTCTTTTTTATATTTTTTCTAAGGATGTTTATACATTAATGGAATATTATAATAAATTTTCAATTATTCCAACAATAATTTTATTTTTACTTATTATTTTATATAGAAATATAGAAAGATATATTTTTTTATTTACATTTTTAGCTTGTACTATTTTACACGATATATTATTAGTTTATTATCCCATTAATGGAGATAGATTTTTATTTCAATATGGTCTTTTTTCTTACGCAATATTCATAGGATTTAGAATTATTGAAGAATTAAAAAATGCAAATATCAAAATCGAAGATTATTATAATAAAGCTTTTAGCGATCCATTAACTAATTCACATAATAGATTTTTACTTAATCACATCAAATTAACAAACGAAGATACTATAGTATTTTTTGATTTGAATGATTTAAAAAAAATAAATGATAATTTTGGGCATGAAAAAGGTGATGAAGCTTTAATTTTTGTTTCAAGTATAGTAAAAAAACATATTAGGATAAATGATTATTTAATTAGATATGGCGGTGATGAATTTATAGTCATTATGAAAAAATGCAGTACTAAAATTGCAAAATTGAAATTTCTTGAAATACAAGAAGATTTAAAAAAATTTGAAATCCCGCTATCCATAGCTTATGGAATTTCTAAATTTAATGAAAATCTTGATAAAACTTTACAGATAGCTGATATGAAAATGTATAAAATGAAATCTCTAATTAAGAAAAATAGAAGAAAAAAAATAAAAGGAGCGTAAAGCTCCTTTTTTTAATATGGTGGCGGCGAAGAGACTCGAACTCTTGACACTGCGGGTATGAACCGCATGCTCTAGCCAACTGAGCTACGCCGCCATAAAAAAAATGGTAGCGGGGGCAGGATTTGAACCTACGACCTTCGGGTTATGAGCCCGACGAGCTACCAGACTGCTCCACCCCGCACCGCGTAGTAGAGTAAATAAAATGGTGCCGAGGGTGGGACTTGAACCCACACGGGTGTCTCCACCCAACGGATTTTAAGTCCGCAGCGTCTGCCAATTCCGCCACCTCGGCAACCTTCTTCGGTTATTTCAACTAGATTTATTCTATCACTTTTTATTATTTTTGTCAATACCTTTTTAGTTACAAGTTTCTAAATTTATTTACTCTGAAGTTAATAATAAATTCCTTTGGAGTTGAATCAAAAACAATTTCACCTTCATTTAGTACTATTACTCTATTACATATATCAAGATATCTAAATAAATTTCTAGTTGCAAATATTAAAACTCTATTCTGGTTTATATCAAATATTAAATCTTTTATTTTTTTTAATAAATAATCATCTATATGATCAAGTATTGAATCAAACATAAAAATTTTTGGATTTTGCGCTAAAGATATAAAAAGTAATAACGATAACTTATCTGCACTCGACCAATTTGACAAATCATTATAATATTTTAAACTTTTCAAATCGGAAAACTTATCTATCAAATCTATTTTTTTTAATAATGTTATATTTTCATAAGATAAATTTTGTGGAGAAATTCCTAATGATATTTTTAATAATTCTTTTAAAGATATATAATTAAAATTTTGCAAAAATTTTGGTTCAGTATAAGTTATATTGCTTCTTAAATATTTTTTATCTTGCTCTCTAACATCTATTCCTTTATACTTTATATCCCCTTTCCCATACACATTACTAAATAATTCTTCATTCAAATGGACAAATGATCTTAATAATGAAGATTTACCCGAATTTCTTTCTCCGTATATTAATACAGATTCATTATTATATAATTTTAAGTTAATATTTTTTAATACCTCTTGATTATCAATAAACAAAGAAAAATCCTTCACCTCTATAATAGGCTCATCATCATAATACATATGTTCACCTATTTTCTTTCTTTTCTTTTATTTCTTTAGAATTAACATTTTCAATTGAATTAAAAAATCTTTTTTTAGTTATATTTTTTATTTCTTCTTCATTTTCTATATTTTTTATTTGTTTTAAAAAATCATATTGTGATAAGATATGAATTTTGTTCTTATATTCCATTTGAACACCTCCATAATATTATAATAATACAAAATTATATACATGATTTTGAAAAAATATATATTTTAATATTCTTTTTTGTTAATTGTTTTAGTTTTAATTTATTATATATATATTTTTTACTTTTGCGAAATTTAATTAATAGATGTTACTTATCAACAATTAAACGTCCACTATTGACAAAAAATAAAAGATATTGTATAATAGATAAGGTTATGCCGAGGTGGTGGAATCGGCAGACACGCATGGTTGAGGGCCATGTGGGAGTTTATCCCGTGCGGGTTCAAGTCCCGCCCTCGGCACCAACAAAAAAGAGTCCCGTTTTGGGACTCTTTTTTTAAACTTTTTTTCTTTTATGATTATACAATACAACAATTCCCCCAACTAATAAAACAAAATAATATATAGAAAATCTCCATAGTATAATAGCCGCTCCAATTTTTTCTGAAGGAATTATATTAGAAAATAATAAATAAAATATACCTTCTGCTCCTCCAGATGTACCTGGTGTTGGAACAATTGAAGAGGTAATTTGGGTAATTAACGACCTTATAATTATATTTAAGTTCATATTTAACCCAAATCCTTTCATAACAAAGGGTAAAACAAGAAAAGAAGTACTAAATTGTAAAAAACTTAAAATAAATAAAATTAATATTTTTATTATTTTTTTTGATTCTTTTTTAAAGATTTCTATAAATTTTTCAATTTTAAGAATAATTTCATTGGTGTATTTCTCTGGTTCTTTTAAAACGCCAATTTTTTTTAAAATTCTAATAAAATACATAGTTGTATTAATTGCAGCATTTTCATTAATAACATAAAACAATATCAAAAAAATAGCTAAAGAGTTCATAAATGTACCTAAAATTATACCAATTGTTATACTTTTATTATAATTAAATAAAGAATAAAATATACCTACCGCTCCTAGAAAAGCCATATTTATTTGAAAAATAAATGTTTTAAATAAAATTACAGCGGTTGCTTCACCGGGATCAATACCATATTTTGACAAATATATTATCTGAAATGGTTGTCCTCCTGTATAAAAGGGCGTTAAATAACTATAAAACTGTCCAATTAAGGTAAAATTTATCGCACTTTTATAACTTATTTCTTTCAATAATACTTTTATTATTAAAGATTCAATTAACCATTTTATAATCATTATAATAATTGATATTATAAAATATATATAATTATATCCAAAAAATGAATTAATATTTTTTATAAACCCATTTATCCCAGATACCAATATAAATACTACAATAGTAGTTATTAATGTAAATAAAAATCCATATAAATATTTCTTTTTCATATTAGTACTTTAATTCAAAACCTTTACTTTTCAATTTTTCACTAATTTCTTCCCTAGATACTTTTTCATCATCAAAAGTTAATTCCACAGCGCCAAAAGCTTTTTCAATTTTAAATGTTATTATTCCATCAATACATTCTAATATTTCTTCAATTATTTTTGCATCCTCTTCATTTTTATAACCTTTTATCATATACATGTTAAATGTTTCAGCCATAAAATCACTCCTTCCTAATATTTTTAAATATATCTCCTACTTTTATTTTTCTACCATTTAAAGCATCTATAAATTTCATGGCTTTTTTACCAGGAAATTGTACTTTTTCAACCCTTATACTTCCTTGGGCAGTTGATATAATAGCACCATCTTTATCAACGTTTAATATTTTGCCAGGTATATCATTATATGATGAATATATACTTGTATTAAAAAGTTTAATTATTTCTCCATTAAATTCACATTTTGCACCTGGGATAGGATCATATGCTCTTATCTTATTAAAAACTTTAAAATTGTCTTCAAACCAATTTATATATGTATCTTCATTAGATATTTTATTAGCATACGTAGCTTGTGAATCATCTTGGTATATAAGTTTCTTTGTATATAAATCAAAATTGTTTAAGAAATCCACTAATGATTCACTTCCAATTTTGGCCAATCTATTATATAATGACTCAAAATTATCTTCCATATATATAGGGGTTTCCTTCATAAAAGCAATTGGCCCAGCATCTAATGCCTCAACTATCTTAAAAATCGAAATACCTGTTTTACTTTCACCGTTTTCAATTGCTCTTTGTATTGGTGCAGCGCCTCTATACTTTGGAAGTAAAGATGCATGCACATTCCAACATCCATATTTAGGTAAATTTATTACATTTTCTTTAAGGATTTTTCCATATGCCACAGTAATTATAATATCTGGTTTTAATTCATTTAATTGTTCAAATCCAGATTTCAAATTTACACTATTTGGCTGAAAAACTGGTATATTATTTTCTTGAGCTATTATTTTCACGGGTGTAGGTAATAATTTTTTCCCCCTACCTTTGGGTTTATCAGGTTGAGAAAATACTCCCACAATATTAAAATTATTTTCAATTAATTTCTTTAAATGAATTGCAGCAAAATCTGGAGTTCCCATAAATACTATTCTCATTCAATCACCACTTCGCCTAATTCTTTAGCTATTTTTCTACCTTCTTTCATTAATTCGTTTAATTTCCCTTTATATTTTGCTTTTGCTGCTGTACTAACTTTATCTACGAATAAAACTCCTTCTAAATGATCATATTCATGTTGAAAAATTCTAGCAGTATAATCATGTAATTCTTCTTCTATTTCATTACCATTTTCATCAAAATATTTAACCTTTATCCCTTCAGGCCTTTTTACGTTTATAAACACACCTGGAATACTTAAACATCCTTCTTCATATACAACTTCATCACCAAGAAATTCTATTATTTCAGGATTAATAATTTTTCTTAATTTTTTACCATCATCCATTATAAAAAATCTTTTATTAATACCTATTTGTGGAGCAGCTAATCCAACTCCATCTTCTTTATACATAACATTAGTCATATTATTTAATAACTCTTGAAATTTTTCATCAATTTTTTCCACTTTTTTTGCTTTTTTCCTTAATATAGGATCTCCAATTATTCTCACTTTATATTCCATTTTTATCCTCCTTTAAATTTTTCATATATTCAAAATCCGTCAAAAAAGATTTTATAGGGGTAACAGAAACATAATTATCCTTTAACACTATATAATCTGACTCTTCACTATCATCATCTTCTATTATTTCTCCTAACATCCAATAATAGGTATTCCCATATGGGTCTTTTCTTGGCTCAAAATAATCTCTATACCGCCTTTTACTTTGTTTTGTTATTTTATATCCTTTGATTTCAGAAAATTCTATATTTGGAACATTTATATTTAATGCACTAAATTCTGGCATATTTTTAATATTAATTTCATCTAAAAAATGTAAAATAAATTTAGCTGCGCTTTCATAATTTGGATTTTGATAATCACTGGAGGAAATTGCAATAGAAGGATATCCATTCAATGAACCTTCTAATGCACCTGATACTGTACCGGAATATAACAAATCCGTACCCAAATTAGGTCCTTTATTAATTCCACTTATAACAATATCAAAATCTACATCCTTATATATTGCTTCTAATCCAAGTTTAACACAATCAGCCGGAGTACCATTAACCGCATATCCCAAAAATTCATCATTTATATAAATTTTTTTAGCCCATAATGGATTTCTTATAGTAATCGCATGACCTGTTGCACTTCTTTCTATATCAGGAGCAACTACATATACATTATGCTTTTTCGAAAGTTCTTTTTTTAATGCATATATTCCAGGAGCCATAATCCCATCATCATTTGTAACAAGTATATTCATAATATCACCTCTATTTTAAATTTCTAAAAAGAATTGTTAAACACATTAGCTTTCTATACAATTATAGCATGTGTAGTTTAAAAATAAAGATTATTTGCTTTAAACTTTAAATAACTCTATTCTAACCAAAATAAATAAATATATTTTGTGAAACCTATTACACAAACTTCTTGAAATTTAAATAAAAATATGATAATATCCTTTTGCAATTTTTCTCAAATTAAGATTTTGTGATATAATAATATTAGCCATTTTATAGGAGGTGCTTTTGTGAAAAAGGTTATTTTTACTATTATATTTTCACTTATTGCTTTAAGCATGTTTTCACTAAATATGGATGACATAAAGAGTTATTATACTACTTATATCAATGAATATGAATCAAATTCCGAAAATTTAAATTGGTTTTTTACGGAATTAAAAAACTTAGGATTATATAAGTTTTATAAAACTCAAATGGTTGGAAGTGCCGAATATACTGATAGACCATCTTATATTTCGAAACATTTATCTACTATATCTGAAAATCACTCGTTTAAATCATTAGAAGAAGAAATTGCATTTTCAGGTTTTCTTGCATATGTAGAAAGTAAGCTTTCCGGAAAAACATTAAAAGAAGAAACTATTAGATCCTTACCTGCTTTTTATCTAGCTTTAGAAGAATATTCTTCATATTTGCAAGATAATGGATTCTTATATATAAAAAATGCTATAGCTTATTCATTAGGATTAGTTAAAGATTCTCCAAATAAAACATTAATAATGAAAAAAATGAAAAATAGAAAAGCCGAACTTGAATTCCCAGAATATTATATATATGATGGTGAAGCAGATGAATTTTTTGATAACATTATTTCTAAAAATAAGGATTTATTGGAAGATGGCATAAATGAAATTTCAAAAATGATGATAACTGGAGAAGATTTAGAAATCGAAATTGATGATTTAGCTTCCAGGGTTTTATCTTTTGTTCCTGACACTATTAAAAATGATACACAAAATATTATTTCAATATTTTTAAATAATGCTAAGGTCGAAAAAAGTAATGAATGGATTAGATTTATAATATATATAGCTATTATATTAGCAATATACATTATGAAAAAAACAAACTTATACAAATGGGCTTTTTTTGTAATATTAATTTCAGAAGTAATATATATATTATTCTATTATAATTTTACTAAAGATATGATCACATCATTTATATACGGTTCATTTATCTTCACAGCATTTTTATTAACTTTAATTGTTTTATTCTTTAAAGCTTTTGGTAGAAATACATCATTATTATCTAGAATAATAAATATTTCATTTATTATAATTATTGGATTTTTATTTACAATTCCTCTTTTCACTGATGTTCAAGAAATAAAAATGGAAAATAACATTGATTTTCATAATTCTCCAATGCAAAAAGAATTATTAAATGACACTTTGATATATCCATACTCATTTGTAAATAAAGATGTTGCGTATATAGGTTCTCAATTATCAGCTGAATTTTCTGAAATAAGAAATATTTACAATCAATCTTTAAAGAAATTTTTATTAGATTCAGGAAAAAATAATATTTTAGATTATTTAACTTTTGAAGATGGTAAAGTATCTATGGATTTATTGGAAAAAGGAATATATATTGACAATATTGAAGTTTATAAAGAATTAACAGATAACTTTAGGAAAGTATTGGAAGATTTTGAAAAATCGTCTCAAAAGAGATATGAAAATATTTATAATGGCTTAAATATCTATAATAATCATGTAGCTAATATCTTAAAATATTCAGATAAAGAATTTATGGACTTATTCAAAAACAACCTTGAAACAAAATTAATAAAATCTAATGTTTTAATAAACTTCAAACCAAATTTATTGAAAGTTTTTTCAAATGAAATTAATTCTCCAATTAATTTAAAAGCTATTATTACAGATTGGGGAACAAAAATATTGATATTATTGATTATAGGATTTTTATTCTTTAATTTGAATGAAACACTATTATTTAAATTAACAGGTTTATCGATTATGGTAATTGCATCAATATTGTCATTTATAAAACCTGAAACAATACATATTTTATCAGAATTCAAATATCCACTATTAAACGCAAATACCTTTGGAATAAATGCTACTTTTGGATTATTGATGATATTATTTACCGCATTAAGCGGATTAAAAATTATTAAATTCTATAAAGGGAGGTAAGGTTATGAAGAAAGCTGTACTTTTAGTATTATTATTAGCATTAGTAGTTTCATCATTTGCTTTCAAAGTTATTATGGTAACAGACGTTGGGGGATTAGGTGACAAATCATTTAATGATGGAACTTGGAATGGTGTTTTAATGGCAAAAGAAAAATACGGTATTGATGTTCAAGCAATTCAATCAAAAGAACAAAGTGACTATGTAGATAATTTATCAAATGCTGCTAAAGAAGCTGACGTTGTTATTGCCGTTGGATTTATGATGAGTAATGCATTATTTGATGTTGCTCCTCAATATCCAAGCACAAAGTTCATTGGTATTGATATTGCTCCTCCAGAAGGTGGAAATGTACCTAAAAACGTTCAATTATACTTATTTAAGGAACAAGAATCAGCATTCTTTGTTGGTTATTTAGCGGCAGCTATGACAAAAACTGGAAAAGTTGGTTTTATTGGCGGTATTGCTATTCCTCCAGTTGAAAGATTCAAATATGGTTATGTTGCAGGTGTAAAAACATATAATGCTATCTATGGAGAAAATGTAGAAATAGTTGTTGGTTATACAGAATCATTTGTAGACGCTGCTAAAGGTAAATCAATGGCTTTAGCACAATTTGCAGAAGGTGCTGATATTATATTTGCAGCTGCTGGAGCATGTGGAAACGGTGTTATTGACGCTGCTAAAGAAAAATCATTAAACGTTTATAATGTTTCTCCAGATGCTAATTTAGCTGAAATTATTGACGCATATTATGAAAAAGGTGAAGGTTATTTTGCAATTGGCGTTGACTCAGATCAAGATTATATGGCACCTGGTTATGTATTAGCAAGTGCATTAAAAAGAGTTGACAATGCTTCTTATTATGGTGTAAGAGACGCTTATAGAAACAGATTCAAAGGCGGAGTTGCTACATTAGGTGCTTTAGAAGATGGTGTAAGTTTATCTCCAATGAAATACACAAAAGGATTAGTTCCTGCAAGAATTTTAGCAGAAATAGAATACTTAAATTACGCTATAAAATCTGGATTATTAGTTGTTCCTGATAATGAAAATGATTTAAACAACTTTACAGTTGACGTTGAATTTCCATTCTAATTAAATTATAATAACGGGGCGGGATTATCCCGCCTTATTTATAAATTTTAATGTTAATAGTTTATAAATATTGGTTATATAATCAATATTTATAAGCTATTAATGTTAGGAGGTGTAACAGTTGAGTATAGATTTATCATCAATAAACAAAAAGGAATATGCTGTTATAATGCATAACATTGTAAAGCAATTCCCGAAAGTTTTGGCAAATGATAACGTGAACTTTTTAGTAAAAAAGGGTGAAGTTCATTCTATCATTGGTGAAAATGGAGCAGGTAAGTCAACTTTGATGAATCAATTATATGGTTTATACACACCAACCTCTGGAGATATTTATATTTTTGGAGAAAAAAAAGTATTCAAAGGTCCAGGGGACGCTATAAGAGCTGGTATAGGTATGGTTCACCAACATTTTATGTTGGTAGACACATTAACTGTTGCAGAGAACATTGTCTTGGGTTCAGAACCAAAAAATGGTATGGTTTTTGATTTAAAAAGAGCAAGAAAAGAAGTTAAAGAATTATCCGAAAAATATGGTTTATTTGTAGATGTTGATGCTAAGATAGAAGATATACCTGTTGGTATGCAGCAAAGAGTTGAAATTTTAAAAACTATATATAGAGGGGCTGAAATATTAATTTTAGACGAACCTACTGCCGTTTTAACTCCTCAAGAAACAGAAGAATTATTTGGTATTATTAGGAAATTAAAAGAAGATGGAAAAACTATTATTTTTATTTCTCATAAACTTCATGAAGTTATGGAAATTAGTGATAATATAACAGTTATGAGATTAGGAAAGGTAACTGGTAATGTTGCTGCCAAAGATACAAATGCAAGAGAACTTGCTAATATGATGGTTGGAAGAGAAGTTGTGCTTAGAATAGAAAAAAATAAAAAAACTCCTGGAGATGTTGCTGTTGAAGTTGAAAATCTTTGGGTAAAAGATAATAGAAAATTAGATGCTGTTAGAGGAGTATCATTTAAAATTAGAAAAGGCGAAGTTTTAGGTGTTGCTGGTGTTGCTGGGAATGGTCAAACTGAGCTTGTTGAAGCATTAACTGGTCTTAGAAAAATAGAAAATGGAAAATATATATATAATGGTGAAGACGTTTCTAAAATGACTGTAAGAGAATTAAGAGAAAGAAATATAGGTCATATACCTGAAGATAGATATAAATATGCTATGGTAAAAGAATATCCAAATTATTATAATATGATTTTGGGAAAACATTATAAGGAACCATTTGCAAAAAATGGATTTTTAAATCATAATGTAATATACAAAAATGCTGATATTTTAATTAAAAAGTTTGATGTCAGACCTGCTGATGGAACTATTCCTACTGGTAATTTATCTGGTGGTAATCAACAAAAAGTTGTTATCGCTAGAGAGGTTAGTTTTAATCCAGAATTTATTGTAATTGCACAACCAACTCGTGGTCTAGATGTTGGTGCAATTGAATATGTTCATAAGGAAATATTAAATTTAAGAGATAAAGATGTTGCAGTATTATTAGTTTCTATGGAATTAGAAGAAGTTTTATCTCTTTCAGACAGAATTATTGTTATGTATGAAGGAGAAATAATGGGAGAAGTAAAACCCGAAGAAGTAACTATTGAAGAATTAGGTTTAATGATGGCAGGTCATAGATTAGAAGATATAAAGCTTGAAGAAAAGTATGTACATGGAGGGGATTCAATTGAAAAATAAACTCTCAAAAAATGCAATGAGTATTCTCGTTCCAGTAACTTCAGTTATAATAGCATTGTTAATAGCAGCTGTAGTTATACTTTTAATTGGTAAAAATCCGCTAAATGCTTATTGGGTAATGTTAAAGGGTGCTTTTGGCGGAAAGGCAGCTTGGGCTGCAAATATTTCAAAAATGATGCCTCTAGTTTTGACTGGTTTAGCTGTTGGATTTGGATTTAGAGCAGGAATATTTAATATTGGTGCTGAAGGTCAATTGATGATGGGTGCTATATTTGCAACCTTTGTTGGTATAAATTTAGGAAATGTATCTCCTATTGTTGCTATACCTATTACAATGTTAGCTGGTATATTAGGTGGGGCTTTTTGGGCTTCTATTGCAGGTTATTTAAAAGCAGCTACCGGAGCTCATGAAGTTATTACAACAATTATGCTTAACTGGATAGCTGTATATTTAACAAATTATTTTGTTGTAGGTCCTTTGGCCGTTGGGCAAGGTGTTCCTAAATCACCTGAAATTGCTCAAAGTGCTCAATTACCTCCTTTAATGACGGTTCAAGCAAATACTTTACCTTCTGGTATTATTGTTTCAATAGTAGCCGCAATACTTGTTTATATATTATTAGATAAAACTACTACAGGTTATGAAATAAAAGCTGTTGGTTATAATCCATATGCTTCTGAAGCGGGTGCAATTTCTTTAAAGAAAAATATTGTTTTGACTATGGCTATTAGTGGTGCTTTAGCTGGATTAGCTGGTGCTATGGAAGTTATGGCTGTTCATCACAGAATTTTTGGAGACTTCAGTGGTGGTAAAGGTTTTGATGGTATTTCAATTGCATTAATTGGTCAAAATAATCCAATTGGTATTATTTTTGCTGCATTTTTAATATCCTCTTTAAGAACAGGTTCAAATGCTATGCAATTTGCTAAAGTTCCAGATGATATAGTTACAATTATTCAAGGTATTATTATATTCTTAGTTGCAGCTGATAGAATAGTTAGAACATTACTTGCAAAAATGGCCATTTCAAAAGGTGGTGAAACAAAATGAATATTTTTCAAGCAATAATATATAGTTTTTCTACTCCTATTTTCTATAAATTAATGTTATTAAGCGCAACTCCATTGATTTTTGCAGCTTTAGGTGGTGTATTTAGTGAAGTTACTGGTGTTACAAATATTGCTTTAGAAGGTATAATGAAAATATCTGCTTTTTCTGCCGTAGTATTTACATTTTATACTGGCAATCCCTGGATTGGATTAATTGGAGCTTTAATTTCAGGATTAATTTTTGCCTGGTTACATGCGTATGTTTCAATTAGATGGAGTGCTGATCAAATTGTTAGTGCAACTGCATTAATACTTATTGCATCTGGTTTATCAGCGTTTTTAATGGAACCAATTTTTGGTCAATCAGGTCAATCTGACTTTGTTTCAAAAATTCCTAAATTAAAAATGGATTTCTTAAAAGATGTTCCATTTATTGGTCAAATTTTTGACGAATTAAGTATTTTTGTATATCTAGCATTTATTGCTGTAGCTTTAAGTTGGTTCTTAATATATAAAACTCCATTGGGATTAAGAATGAGAGCTGTAGGTGAAAATCCAAAATCAGCAGATACTTTAGGGGTAAATGTATTCAGAATTAGATATTTTGGCGTTTTAATGAGTGGTATTTTAGCAGCTTTAGGTGGAGCATATTTAAGCATCGGAGAATTAGGACAATTCCAAGAAAATATGCCTAGTGGTAAAGGTTTTATTGCTTTAGCAGCTATGATTTTAGGTAATTGGAATCCTGTTGGTGCAATGTGGGCTGCGTTATTATTTGGTGCATCAGATGCTTTAAATATTCAATTGCAATCTATTCTTGATATACCTTCAGAAATGAAAGCATTACTTAATTTATTACCTTTTGTAATTACTATTATAGTTGTTAGTGGATTTGTTGGAAAAACAAGAGCTCCTGCAGCAGATGGTATTCCTTACGAAAAAGAATAATAAGTCCGGCCGAGTGCCGGATTTTTTATTGTATTTTAATATTTTTTATGATATAATTTGTTCGGAATACTAACAAACAGGAGGTGTAATATGACCTTTGCAATTTCTTTAGCTCATTTTTTAGCAGATTTTTTAAATTCATTTTTTAAACCATTAGGTCCATATTTTATTGAAAGATATGGTATAGATAGTAGAACATTTGCTAGTTTAATAACATTAATAGGTGCTTTTTCATCAATTTTTCAAATAGTTTTTGGATTATACTTTGATAGAAAAAAAAGGGATGGAATATATGTATTTTTATTAATATTTTTAGAAATACTCTTAATTTCACTAATAGGATTTATAAATAGCTTTTATATATTAATAATTTTAATCTTCTTTATTAGATTAGTAAATTCTGCTTTTCACCCTGTAGGTGCAAGTTTTGCAGGAAGATTAAATAAAGGTTCTCATATAGCTTGGTTTTCAGTTTTTGGAACATTTGGAGCTGCATTGGGACCAATATTTATTACAGCATATATAAAATTATTTGGAATTGAAAAATTATATTATGTTGGTATATTCAGCCTATTATTTCTAATAATATTTTATAAAAAATTATGGCATTATGAAAAAACAGTCATTGCAGAAAAAAGGTTACCAAGTTTTAATGAAGTAATTGTATTATTACCTGTTTTCTTAATGGTTGTTCTAAGGGGATTTATAATGGATATATTCCATACATTTGTTCCAATATATGTTAATCTTAAAGGATCTAGTTTGGTTATAGGAGGAGCTACTTTAAGTATTGGTATGATTGTTGGTATGTTTACAAATTATTATGGTTCAATTTTAAGAGATAAAATTGGAATAAAATTTATTAATTTAATAGGTTTTTTGGGTATGGGATTTTTTGGAATATCATTACTATATATGAATTCAGAAATTACTAGAGTGTTGGCTTTTGCTGCCTTTGATGCATTTGGATTTTTAACTATGTCAGCTAATTTAGTAGAAGCTCAATTTTTAATGCCTAAAAATAAAAGTTTTGCATCATCTGTATCTATGGGATTTGCATGGGCTATAGGTAATTTTATATCTAGTGGATACTCAGCTATTTTTGGAAATAATGTACCTTTTGTATTGTTAAGTGTAAGTATTATTTCTATATTATTAGGTATAATATATCCTATAGTATATAAAAGGAAATCTAATTTACAATAGAGGTGATTATATGTTTTTTGATAATGATTCGGAAAATGATTTTGATGAAATAGACGATTTAGAAGAATTGTTTGAAAAAATGAATAAAGAAGAAGAACATTGCCCTGAATGTGTACAATGCGGGTATTGTTGTAAACATACACCATGTTATTATGGAAAATGGAATGCAGAAAAAAATCAATGTGAATATTTAACTGAGGATAATAAATGCAGTAAATATAATGAAATTGTAGAATACGAAAATAGTATTAATTTAAAAGTAAAAATGTTTGGTTCGGGATGTTGTTTAAATTATTTAAATCCTGATAGATTAAAAAAAATAAAAGAGAAAGAGGATTAATCCCTCTTTCTCTTTTTTCTATATAATTTTTCTAATTAACTTTATAGCATCTTGCGGACAAACTTCATGACAAACATAACACCTTATACATTTTGAATAATCAATTGTTTTATTATTATCTATATCTATAGCTTCTGCTGGACATCTACTTTCACATATTTTACAAGATATACATTTATCAGCATTGATTTTTGGAACTCTTTCAAAAACTCTTGTTAAATTAGTCACCGTTTCAAATATTGGAGCTGTTAAAGGTAATTTTATTTTACCACCCTCCCAATCACTTTCTAAATCATAGTTAGGAATTAAATTTCTTTTCATCGCTTCTTTGATAATATATACATATTTTTCTTTTACATTTAATGATTTTATTATAGCGTGATCTAATGCATATGCATTTTCAGAAACACCTATTACATTAAATCTTTTTTGAACCCCATTTGCTGGACCATTGCCTTCCATACCCAAAATCCCATCCATTATATTTAATGTTGGTTTTACTATATTATGAATATCAATAATTACATTTGCAAAATTAGTATTGGTTTTTGCTCTAAAATGCCATGCTGATTTTTCTTTTCCAACAACACATCCAAATGTGTTTTTCACAGCTAATGTCATTATCATTTGAACATGTGTTTTTAATTTGGCAATATTTACGATTTTATCTGCTTCTAAAACCTTTTTAGATATTTTAATTCCTTTATATATTTCTCCATCTACATCAATTGGATCATCTAATTCTACTACTGGAACATTTAATTTTTTACATACATCATATATACCATTTGCTTTGACTGCTTCTAAAGCAGTTCCAGTTGCAGGACTATCTCCTAAATATGGTTTTGTACCTAAATCCAATAAGAATTTTAATACAACTCCTACTACCTTTGGATGAGTTGTAATACCTGTTTCAACATTTTTTGGCGATAATAAATTTGGTTTTACTAATACTTTTTCACCTTCATTAAATTTATCTTTGAATTTTTCTAAAATTGGCAATAATATATTCTCAACATTATCATAATCATCGCATTTTTTTAAATATACTTTCATATTATACCTCCTATAATTTATTAAATTTTTTTATCATATAATATAATGTTATCAAAAAATCTTATAGTCTTTTTTAATATATATCTTTTAAAAACATATGAAGATAAATGTCCCGACGGAATATTATATAATTCTTTTTTAGCCTTTATTCTTTCATATAAATCTAAAGTAGATTTTTTGGGAATAAATATATCAAATAATGCTCTAAAAATTATAGTAGGTGATTTTATAAATTTTGCAAATGTTGATGGATCATATTCAAAGCATGCAATTGGAGCTTTATCTAATTCAATATCTGGATTATTTAAATTT
Source organism: Marinitoga sp. 38H-ov (assembly GCF_011057715.1). Classification (NCBI taxonomy): domain Bacteria; kingdom Thermotogati; phylum Thermotogota; class Thermotogae; order Petrotogales; family Petrotogaceae; genus Marinitoga; species Marinitoga sp. 38H-ov. The sequence continues at coordinate 43,277 of NZ_LNGH01000007.1, read as the reverse complement.
CTTAAATATTCTGGATATTCTTTTATGTGATAATTCAAACATTTTTCAGGATTACATTCTTTATTTTCTTCATACTGGACTCTTAAAACTCCAGTAACAAAACTCTTCCAGGTTATATGATAAAAATTACCTCCTGTAACCGCTAAGGATAATCCTTTAATATCATCTCTTAATGATGCAGCTATTGTAGATACCATCCCGCCAAAACTAAATCCCATTAGAAATAATTTTTTTGAAAATCTTTCTTTTAAATAATTTAATGTCGTAAGTGTATCCACTACTGAATGCTCAAATCTTGATCTTAATATTTCATTATTTGTAGTTGACAGAAATAATTCTCCACTTTTATATCCTTTAGGTGTCCTATCAAAATGATATGGTAATATCATTAATGCACTATTATAACCATTTTTAGCAAAATTTTCTGGAAACCATTTTAAATATTTTAAATTTTTAGTACCTAATCCATGTATAAAAAGAAGTGTTTTATCAGAATTGGCATTGTATATATACAATGGTATTTTAGAAGATTCTGGATATTCACACGGAAAATTTGATTTTAAAATTGTTTTCTCTTTCTCTTCTTTTAATATTACAGGATTATTATCATAATTTTTTGCAAATATCATATTACACCTCACAATTTATAGTTATTGTGATTAAAATAACTACAACATATAGTAATTTTAAAGAAAATTAAAGAAAGATTAAATATTTTTAATATATAATGATATCACTTATTATTATAACACTTTTAGGGGTGAAATATGGATACAATATCAAAATATTTCAAAGGAAAATCAATTAGAATTAATATCGAAGGAAATATCGGCAGTGGAAAAACAACTTTAGCTAACGCTTTATTTTATAAACTAAATGCTGATGAATTAATATTAGAAGAGTTTGAAAATAATCCATATCTACCATTATTGTATAAAAATGAAGATGTTGGATTTCAAACAGAAATGTTTTTTTTAGTTTCAAGGTATAAGCAATATCATAAGAATAATTTTTCTAATCTTGTAATATCTGACTATGATATGCTAAAAAATAAAATATTCGCTGATATTACAATTACTAATAAAAATGAAAAAGAAAAGTTTTTTAAAATATTTGATATTTTAACAGAAGATATATCTAAGCCTGATGTACTAATATATATAGATACAGATGTTGATACTATTGTAGAGAGAATAAAAAAAAGGAATAGAGATATGGAAAAAATAATAGCTAGAGAATATTTAGAATTGGTAGATAAAGGTTACAAGAAATATTTTTCTAAAAAGAAAGATTATTTATATATAGATGGTAATAAATTTAATGTTTTTGACGAAAAGCAATTAAAAGAATTAATAAAAAATATAATAAAGTACATGGAGGGGAAATAATATGGGAAAAATGATTGTTTTAGCAGGAAATGTGGGGGCGGGCAAATCAACTTTTACAAAAGTATTATCCGAGAGATTAGGTTTTGTTCCTTTTTATGAATCTGTAAATGATAATCCTTTTTTAGAAGATTTTTACAAAGATCAAAAAAAATGGTCATATCATCTACAAACTTTTTTTCTTTTTCATAGATTTAATAGTATAAAACAAATTATAGATTTAGATGAAAATGCAATATTAGATAGATCTATATACGAAGATGCAGAAATTTTTGCAAGAAATTTATACAATAATGGAAAAATGAGCAAAAGAGAGTATGAAACATATAATCAAATATTTTATACAATGCTAGAATTTCTTAAAAAACCTGATTTATTAATATATATTAAAACTAGTGTAGATACAATAGTCAATAGAATTAAAAAAAGAGGAAGAGATATGGAAATGCAAGTTCCTATAGAATATTGGAAACAATTAGATAATTTATACAAAGATTGGATAAATACTTATGATCAATCTAAAATATATGTAGTAGACGGAGATACTATTGATATAGTTGAAAATCCAGAGTATATTGATAACATTATTTCAGATATTTCAGAAATATTAGAATTAGAAAATGTAAAATAATAGCCGCTTTTGCGGCTATATTTTAAAATTAATCCATACATTTCTCCTATAATGACAATATGGTTGTTTCCCAGTTTTATCATAATAATCTTGATGATAATCTTCTGCCTGATAAAACTTTTTTGCTTCTTCTATAGACGTTTCAACTGTATATTTTTCTTCCAATACTTTTTTTAATTTTTCAGCAATTTCTTTTTGAATTTCATTAGTATAAAAAATAACACTTCTATATTGAGTTCCTACATCAGGACCCTGCCTATTATATTCTGTAAAATCATGAATTTCAAAAAAGTATTTAATTAATTCTTCTTCAGAAATCAAATCCTTATCAAAAACTATCTTTACTGTTTCAGCGTGGCCTGTTCTTCCTGTACAAACATCTTCATATGTTGGATTTTCTAAATTTCCTCCCATATATCCAACCTCTGTTTCAATTACACCTTCTAATTTTTTAAATAAATGCTCAACACCCCAAAAACATCCTGCGGCAAAATAAATTATATCTTTATTCATAATATCACTCCTATAATTATTTTAAAATTATTATCATTACATATATTATATTGTTTTTTTATTAAATGTTTGTTATAATATACGTAAAGAAATTGTCATTTTGGAGGGATTATGAAGAAAATATTATATTTATATTTACTAGTCACTATATTTTGTTTTTCTAATTATAATGATTTTTTTGATGCTGCTTCAAAATTTGCTTTGATACCTAAATTAGATGAAAATTATGTTCCTCAAGGATTATCCAATTATAATAATTGGATTATTATTTCATATTATAGCAATAAAAATAAGCCAAGTATTTTAGCTGTTTTAGATAAAAATACTGGTAATTTTATTAAACATTTAGAACTATATTTTTCTAATGGAAAACCATACAAAGGACATGCTGGTGGTGTAACTGTAAGCAAAAAATACATATGGATATCTTCTGATTATCATATATTTAAGATACCAAATGATATTATTAATTCAAAAGGAAAAATCAATATTATAGAGAGTATAAAAATTCCTGTAAAAGGAGCTTTTATACAGTATTATAATGATTATATATGGGTAGGGGAATTTTACCACTTTTATGATTATTTAACAAACCATAAGATGATTAATAGAAATAATGATGAGTATAATGCCTGGATAATTGGTTTTTCATTAGATAAAAATGAAAATATTAAATCTCTTGAAAAGATTTTTTCTATACCAGATACCGTTCAAGATATTGAATTTATTGATAATTATATTGTTTTAAGCAGATCATATGGAAGAAAAAATGATTCCGTTTTAGAGTTTTATCTTAATGAAGAGAAACCTCATACAACTATAAATTTTTTAAACAAAAAAATTCCCGTATGGTTTTTAGATAATTTAGTAAAAAAAATAAATATTTTGCCAATGTCAGAAGGAATTACTAAAATTGATAATTCATTGTATATCTTATTTGAATCGGCTGCATTAAAATATATACATTCTGGCAAATATCCAACAAAATATATATGGAAATTAGATTTAGAAAAGTTGGTGAATAAATGAATATATTTTTTTATTTTTCATTTATAATATTATCTTTGATTTTTATTTTTAATGGAAAAAGAAAATTGTTAAATCATAATATAAATACTAATCAATATCAAAAAATATCTATTATTATACCTGCAAGAAATGAAGAAAAAAATATTGCAAAAATTTTATATAGTATTATTAATCAATGTTATAAACCATATGAAATTATTGTAGTAGATGATTCATCGACTGATAAAACCCATGAAATTGTAAAAAATTTTATTGACAAAGGATTTGAGGTTAAATTAATTAGACTTAATAGTGATCCACCAAAAGGTTGGAATGGAAAATCATGGGCAATTTGGAATGGTTATTTGAATTCTAAAGGTGATTATTTATTATTTTTAGATGCTGATGTTGAACTAAATAAAAATGCACTTGAAATATTGATTAATTATTATATGAAAACAAATGGGCTAATATCCGTATGGCCATATCAAAAACTAGAAAAATTCTATGAACATTTAATTTTTTTATTTAATATAATTATTGTTCACGGTAGCAATATGATAAGATCAAATAAACCCTCAGGTGCATTTGGACCTGTTATATTAACTAGCAGAAAAAATTATGAATTAACTCGCGGACACGAAGCCATCAAAGATTCAGTATTAGAAGATATTAAACTTGGACAATTATATGTTAAAAACAATATCAATGTTTCTAATTATTTAGGAAATAATATTATTAAATTTAGAATGTATCCAAATGGTCTATCTCAGCTATTTGAAGGATTTACAAAAAATATATCTTCAGGTTCAATAAGTGGTGGATTTATAAATTTAATAATAGCATTATTATGGATATTTTCTATATTCCATTTATTTTTTACTTTTAATATATTATATTATTTTACTATTGTTTTTTTGTTATTTTTTATTTCTAAAGATTTAGGCGATTTTAAATGGTATGATTATCTTATTTTCCCAGTTCATTTAATATTTTTTGCTATTACTTTTTTCTACTCTTTATATAGAAAAATATTTGTTCATACCGTTACATGGAAGGGAAGAAATATAGATGTATAAACTTTTCATTATTCTTTTACAATTTCTTTCAGGATCTATTATGTATTCATATATATTTGCAAAGTTAGCTAATGTGGATTTAAGTAGATATCGAGATGGAAATCCAGGATCATCTAATCTTTGGAGGATAAAAGGATGGAAATTTGGATTTCCTGCTATGATATTGGATTTTTTAAAAGGAATATTTCCAATAATTCTATTTAAAAATATAGATAATATTACTTTAAATATTGCTTTAATCGCAGGTATTGCTGGACACGCTTTTTCACCTTGGTTAAATTTCAAAGGCGGAAAATCCATTGCTATAACTTTTGGTGCATGGACTTTAGCAACTATCGGAGAAGCTCCTATAATTATGGGTAGTGTTTTAGTATTGTTAAAAAAATTGTTTAACAAAGAAAAATCCCCAGAAAAAGATTTTATTATTTTCATTATTGGCTATCTTTTTTTAATACCGTACATTATTTTAAAGAAAAAATATTATTTATTCATTCTGTTTATATGTAACTTATTAATAATATTATACAAACATAAAATAGAGATAAAAAATATATTTGTGGAGGGATAATATGGATAATATAAAAACAAATGAAAATACAAAATATGCCGTTAAAGATATTGAACATTTAAAAGAATTATGGTCAAAAACATATAACACTGATGGAAAACCTGATTGGTCACATCTATTGCCATATTATCATGAAAATATTCATTTTAGAGACTCTATTCAGGAAATTAATGGATTGAAAGATTTCAAAGAAATGATTGAAAGGCTTACTAAAAGATCAAAAAAATTAGAAATGAAAATTGTTAACGCTGTACAAAATGGAAATATAATGTTTTTAGAATGGGAGATGACTATTTTATTTAAAAAAACTAGAACTTCAGTAGTATATGGAGCTAGTAGGGTTATTTTAAATGAAGAAGGAAAAATCATTGATCAAAGAGATTATTATGATTTATGGGGAGACATATTTGATAATATCACCGGATTAGCAAAACCATATAGAAGATTTATGAGAAGGGTGTTTGGATAATATGAAGAAAAAAATATTTAAATATTGGAAAGAATATAAATGGTCAAATGTTATGGCTATGATAAAAAATATGAGAGAAGAACCTAAAAGATGCGATTTAAGATTTGACAATAAGCTAGTTGTTATAACCGGTGCCACTTCAGGAATTGGCTATTATACAGCTAAAAAATATGCTTCAATGGGTGCAAATTTATTAACTATTAACAGGAATTTGGAAAAATCTAAAAAATTAAAAGAAGAAATAGAGAATGAATTTAATACCAAATGTGATTATTTTATTGCTGATTTAAGCATTTTAAATAATATATATAATACTGCAAATTATCTATTATCTTTAGATACTAATATAGATGTTTTAATTCATAATGCTGGAGTTTTTTATACAAAAAAGAAAATAACAAAAGATGGTTTAGAAGAAAATTTTGTTGTACATTTTCTTGCTCCGTTTATTATTAATAATATATTGCTTGATAAATTTAATAAACAAGGTAAAGGTAGAATTATCCTTGTTAGTTCTGAAGGGTATAGATTTTCTGTATGGGGTCCTGATCTAGATGACTTGATGTTTGAAAAAAATAAGTATAGTGGTTTAAAAGGGTATGGTAATGCAAAAATATGCCAAATTTTAACTATGCACATATATTCAAAACTATTAAATGGACCAACAATAATTGCTATGCATCCTGGTGCTGTAAAAACTAATACAGGAAAAGATAATGGAAAAACTTATAAATTATTTAAAAGTACTTTTATTGATTCTTTTTCAAAAACTCCAGAAATATCTGCAGAAGCATTATATTATTTAGGAGTTTCTCCAGAAATGGAAAATGTTACTGATAAATTTTTCCATCTTACAAAAGAAGAAGAATTAACACCACCAGCTAAAGATATGGAAATAGCATGTAAATTATGGGATTTATCTGTTAAAATTGCAAAATTAGAAGGAGTGAGCTTATGTCAAAAGTCATTGTTGTCGGAGGAGGAATCTCTGGCTTAACATCTGCAATTTATTTAGCGCGTGCTGGTAAAAATGTATTATTAATCGAAAAAAATAACTCTTGTGGTGGCCTTTTTAATTCATTTTATAGAAATGGATTTAGATTTGAAGGTGGCGCTAGAGCAATAGTAAATTCAGGTTTAGTTAAACCTATGATTGAAGAGTTGAATATAGATTTAAAATTTTATCCTAATCCAATTACATTGAGAGTTGAAAATGAACAAATTGTTGTTAAGGGCGAAGACAGTATTGAAGATTATACTATGCTATTAAAAAAATTATATCCTAATAGCTCAAAGTATATTGACAATATTATAAAAGAAATAAAAAAAATAATTGAAGATATGAAAGTATTGTATGGAGTAGATAATCCTTTATTTAAAAAAAACAAAGCATTATTAATACCTCGTTTAATAGCGTGGGTATTTAAGTTTATTCATACCATGTATAGAATTAACAAATTAAATATGCCATTTGAAGAGTATTTGAAAAAACTTTCTAAAGATAATTCATTAAATGATATTATTGGACAACATTTCTTTAAAAATACACCAACATTTTTCGCATTTAGTTATTTTGCACTGTATAATGATTATCTTTATCCAGAAGGTGGTATGGGCAATTTAGTAGAAAAATTAGTGGAAAAATTTTTAGAATTTGGCGGAAAAACATTGTATAATACAAAAATTGTCAAAATAAATCCTGAGAATAATTCAATAGAAGATGAATATGGGAAAGTATATTATTATGATAATTTAATTTGGGCAGCGGATTTAAAATATTTATATAATAATATTAACTCTAATAGCAATAAATTTAATATTAAAAAGAAAAAAATTTTAGCATCAAAAGGTGCAGAATCTGTGTTTTCAATTTTTTTAGGCGTTGATGAACCATATGAAACATTTGAAAAAATTCATACATGCCATGTATTTTATACACCATTTAAAAAAGGATTGGGTGAGTTAAAAGATTCAACATATATTTTAGAAAATTGGAATAGCATTTCTAAACAAGACAAAATTAATTGGATAATTAATTATTGTAAATATAATACATTTGAAATTTCTATACCTTCTTTAAGAGAACCTTCTGCTTCCCCTGAAGGAAAAACTGGTATTATAATTAGTTTCTTATTTGATTATAATATAACTAAAAAAATAAAAGATGAAGGTTGGTACAATGAATTTAAGAAGTTAATAGAAGATACAGTTATTTCTATATTATCAGAAAATTTGTATATAGGTTTAAAAGATAAGATAATACTTAAATTTTCTGCATCACCACTAACTATAGAAAATACTGTATTAAGTTCAGAAGGGTCTATAGTAGGCTGGGCTTTTGATCAAGAATTACCTGTGACAAATCATATATTTTATTTGAGTAAATCAATTAAAACTCCATTTAAAAACATATATAATGTTGGAAAATGGGTATATAGTCCTGCAGGTGGCCCAACTGCTATAATGACAGGCAGAATTGCAGCTAATGCTATTAGGTGATAATATGAAAACAATTATTGTAGGTGGGGGTATTTCAGGATTAACAGCTGCTTGTTTTTCAAATGATTTATATAAAAAAAGAGATGTGTTGTTAATAGAAAAAAATAGTAAATGTGGTGGATTAGTTAATACATTTACAAGGGATGGTTTCAGATTTGAGGGCGGAGTTAGAGCTCTTTTAAATTCTGGAATAATATTTCCTATGTTAGAAAAATTAAATATAGAATTAGAAACTCTACCAAATAAGGTTTCTATGGGAATTGAGGATAAAATAATTCATATAAGAGATGAAAATAGTATTTTAGATTATGAATTAATGTTAAAAGAATTATATCCTGAAAACTCTAATGAAATATCTAATTTAATAAAAATTATTAAAAAAACGATGGATAATTTAAAAATATTGTATAGTGTAAAAAATCCACTTTTTGCAAATACTAAAGATTATATAAATTATTTACCTTGGTTGTTTAAAGCTATTAAGGTTTTTGCTGCTATGAAAAACTTGAATGAACCTATTGAGGAGTTCTTAAAAAAAAGAATATCCAATAATTCTTTAATAGATATTATTGATCAACATTTTTTTAAATATATTCCTTCATTTTTTGCTTTAAGTTATTTTTATATTTACTCAGATTATTTCTATCCAAAAGGTGGAGTTGGTGTATTATCAGAAAAATTGGAACAAAAATTTTTAGAAAATAATGGAAAAATATTATATAACACAGAAATTATATCAATTGATGTAAATAAAAAATATGTTGTTGATCAAAATGGTGAAAAGTATTATTATGATAAGCTAATTTGGGCAGCAGACTTAAAAAATTTATATACAATGGTTTATGTTAACAACAATAAGTTTATAGAAGAAAAAGAAAAAATTTTAGCAGCAGAACCTGCTGAATCAGTTTATACTGTATATGTGGCAGTTGATGAGCCTCCTGAAACCTTTTCAAAAATTTCTAATGGACATTTCTTCTATACACCTTCAAAAAGAGGTTTAGGTGAAATTCATAAATCTGAGTTAGAAAAAATAATACAAAATGGCAAAAAAGAAGATATTATTGAATGGATAGAGAAATTTGCTAAATATAATACATATGAAATATCAATACCAGTATTAAAAGATATAGACGCAGCTCCAAAAGGCAAAACTGGATTAATTATTAGCACATTATTTGATTATAGGCTTGTTAAAAAATTATATAATGATGGATGGTATGATGAATTCAAAGGTTATATGGAAAAGCATTTTATTGAAACATTATCTAATATTTATCCCATGTTAAAAGATAAAATTATTTTTAAGTTTTCTGCTACTCCATTAACAATAGAAAATTATGCTGATACATATAATGGTTCTATTATAGGTTGGTCATTTAAAGATAAATTACCAATAGTAAATAGTTTAAGTAAATCAGCTTTAACTTCTATTCCAAATGTATATAAGGCAGGAAAATGGGCATATAGTCCATCAGGTATTCCGATGGCAATTTTAACAAGCAAAATTGCTGCAGATAAGATTTGAGGTGATTAAATGATTATGATGGCTTATTTTTCAGGAACGGGAAATACTGAGTATGTTTCAAAGCTATTAAAAGAGAAGTTAGAATCTATGGGGAAAAAAGTTGAAATAACAAAAATTACTTTAAAAAATTATGATTATTCTGTAGATGATTGCGAATTATTTATATTATTATATCCAATACACTCTTTTGATGTTCCTTGGCCAGTATATAAATGGTTAAAGAAAACAAAGTTAAATAATATAAAAACTGCTATTTTAACTGTATCAGCTGGAGCTTTTATTCCTCCAAATAGTGGATCAAGAATAAAGTTAAAGAGATTTTTTAAAAGTCGTAATTGTGAAGTTTTTTATGAAGATGATATTCAAATGCCATTAAATTGTATAAAACCTATGGAAGAAAATGAAATATATCAAATTTTAGATAAACTACCTGATAAAATTGATGAAATTGCTAATAATATTTTAAACAATGTGCATAAAAACACAAAACCACATTTTAAAGGAATAATGTTGTCTAAAGTGGCTATATTTCAAAATTTATTTGCAAAAATATTTGCAAAGGGGTATATTGTTAATGATAATTGCAATTTATGTCAATGGTGCATAAAAAATTGTCCTACTAACAATATTTCATTAAAAGATGGAAAAATAAAATTCGGATTAAATTGTTCTCTTTGTTTAAAATGCTTATATAATTGTCCTCAAAATGCTATTGAACAAAAAAAGTATTCTTTTATGGTTTTTAAAAATGTATACAATTTGAAAAATTATTTATCGGAGGTGAAAAAATGAAGAAATGTGGAAGAGAAATATTAAAATCAAATTGGAAAGCACTAGAAACTGAGAAACCTGATAAAGCTAAAAATATACCTATTCCACCATATATTAAACCATATGATGAAAATGGTGAGTTTATAGATTTATTGCCACCAGAATATATAAAACTTGGTAATATTGATATTCGAAATATTTTGGAAAATAGAAAAAGTAGGAGATCTTTCCAAGATAAATCATTAACTTTGGAAGAATTATCTTATTTATTATATTATACTCAAGGGGTTAAAAATATAGTAAAAGACATGGTGACTTTCAGAACTGTACCTTCTGCAGGTGCAACACATCCTTTAGAAACTTATTTAATTATTTTTAATGTAGAAGGTATTGAAAAAGGAATATATAGATATATTCCAACAATACATAAGTTATTATTAATTAAAAAAGGAGATTTTTCAAAGGATATAGTTGATGCAACAATAGGTCAAACATTTTTAGGTAAAAGTGCTGTAGTTTTTGTTTGGACAGCCATTCCATATAGAACAGAATGGAAATATTCATTTGAATCACACAAAACCATTGCAATAGATGCGGGTCATGTATGTCAAAACTTATATTTAACAGCTGAATCAATTAATTGTGGAACTTGTGCTGTTGCAGCATATGATCAAGAGAGTATGGATAAACTAATAGGCGTAGATGGAAATGATGAATTAGTAGTTTATTTAGCTCCAGTTGGTAAAATAAAATAGTGGATTTACTCCACTATTTTATTTATTCTTTCTATAAAAAATTCTCTATCTATTGGTGTAAAAATTTCTTGTGGATATAAATATATATTAGCAAAAATTTCATCTATGGGATCGATAACTATTTTTAAATTTGTTCCATTAATATAATCAACAATTTCTTTAAGTAATTTTACAGAATTCTTGTTATCTGTGTTTATCTTAAATCTCCACGTCTCAATTTTTTCTCCTTTTATTTCCAAAACTTCTACATCATATTTTTCCACAAAATCACTCCTTTAATATTCTATATACTTCATCTATATTTTCTTTAAATGTTGCTATTATTTCTCCTTTTGAAATATCAAATTCTTTTTGATGAATACTATAAACCTCCATACCTGCTTCTTTTGCTATTAAAACTCCTGCAGCTAAATCCCATGGACCAAGACCATATTCCCAATATCCATCTATTTTTCCTTCTGCTAACATACATAATTCACCAGCTGCACTACCTAAAATTCTAACCTCATGAATGTTTTTTTGAATTTTTGCAATAGCATCATATGCTTTTTTAAATAATTCTTCTTCATATGGCCAACCTGTAACAAACATTGATTCTGATAATTTCTTATTATCATTCCTAAACAATTTAACTCCATTTAAATATGATCCTTTACCTTTTTCTGCATAATACAATTTATCAATTTCTGGTAAATAAACCACTCCATATTTTATTTCTCCATCATCTAACATTCCAATTGAAACAGAATAAAAATCCATTCCATGTACATAATTTAATGTACCATCTAAAGGATCTATAACAAATACTTTTTTCCCATGTTTTAATATTCTTTTATCACCATTCCATGTTTCTTCTGCTAAAATAATTGCATCTGAAAATTCATTCATAATAATATCTATTATTATTTTTTGTGATTCCAAATCTGCTTCACTTACTAAATCCGAAGAAGATTTTTTTGTTTTAATATTTTTTAATTTTTTCTTTTTCGTCAATAATATGTCCCCCGCTTCTTTTGCAGCTTTTATCATTACTTGCAAAATATCCATTATATCACCTCATTTTTTATCTTTTGAGAATAATAATGAGCTAGTCTAGTCGGTTCAGGTATTTTATACTTTGTAGTATATTTCAAAGTTATATCTTTGGATTCATCAACTGTAATATAATTTCCTGGAGATACAAAAACAGGTTTTACTTTTTCTCTTGTTCTTAATACAACTCCTATTTCGTTATCTTCAGTGTCGTATAAATAAGAAAAGCATCCTTTTTTCGTGCATGGTTCTATATATTTGCCGTATAATCTAGATTTTGCTATTCCTATTGTAGGAAGATCTATAAAAAATGAGGCATGTGCTGCTATCCCCATCTTTCTTGGATGAGCAATACCTTGTCCATCAAAAAAAACTAAATCTGGTTTAGTTTTTAATTTTTTCCATGCATTTATAAAAACTGGTAATTCTCTAAAAGCTAATAATCCTGGTATATAGGGAAATTCTATTTTTTGAATATGATATACTAATTCAATTTCATTAAAATTATTATCGATAACAATAATAATAGAAATACCAAATTCACCCAAAAAAGATAAATCAACTCCTGCTACAATTTCAGGAGTTTTACCATATATTTTTAACTCTAATTTATCAACTAAGTTATTTTGTATTTCTATACATTTCTCCACAGTTAATTCTTTAAAGTCATGTATATTATTTATTTTCATTGTTTAATTAATATTCTATTAAAACAACAGCATATGCTTCAATACCTTCGTTTTTACCACCAATACCCAGTCCATTTCCAGATTTTCCTTTAACATTAATTTGAGAAATATCTATATTCATTAATTCTGCTAAGGTTTTTTTTATCTCTAACTTATACTTATTTAGTTTTATATATGAAGTAACTACGGTAGAATCTATATTAATTATTTTTATGCCATTTAGTTTTTCCATTGTTTTTTTTAATAAGATTTTACTATCTATATTTTTAAATTCTTCTGTTTCAGGAAATAATTCACCTATATTTTCCATCCCCAATGCACCTAATAATGCATCAATAATAGAATGAATAAGGACATCCCCATCAGAATGTCCTTTTAATCCTTTATTAGAAGGTATTTCAACTCCACCTATATATAACTTTTTATTATCTTCAAATGGATGAACGTCATAACCAAATCCTACTCTCACTATTTCAACCTCACAGGCATTACAATATACATATATGAATCATCACCTACAGGTTTTATCATTGTTTGAGAACTTTCACTTGTTATATTGAATTCTACTTCTGATGTTCCAATATGATCTATTGCTTCTCTCAAATATTTAGGTGAATAAGCTATCATAATATCTTCGCCTTCTTTTTCTATTTCCAATTCTTCTACAGCAAGACCAACTTCAGGTGATTTTGCCGTTAATTCCATTATATTATCTTTAATTTCCATTTTTATTTGATCATTTTTTGCAGCTATAGATACCCTTTTTAATACATTTAATAATAAATCAGTTGATGTTATTACTTTTGTTTTAAATGCTTGAGGAATAATTCTCACGTAATCTGGAAATGTAGCATCTACTACATTTAAAATAATTTCTATATTTTCTTCATCTAAGAAAAATAATACCCTTGAACCATCAAAGAATAATTCTATTTCTTCTGTTTTAGAACTTCTTAATACATTTAATAATTCTTCCATACTTTTTAATGATAACAAGAATGATGGTGGAGTATTAACAATATCCATTGATAATTCTGCTAATGCTAATCTATATCCATCAGCTGCTACTAAAGTTAAATAACCACCTTCTCTAAAATCCCAATATACACCATTTAAATTTCTTGTCATGTTTTCTGAGTCCTTCAATGAACAGAAAATTACTTTTTCTATCATTGATAATAACTTTTGTCTATCAAAAGTTATTAATCCTTCTTCTACCTTATTTGGTACAATTTCAGGAAATTCTTCCGGATTCATAGTAGGAAGTAAGAATTCAGATTTTCCTGCAATAACCTTAATATTTTTATTTTCTAAATAAATATTTATATTTTCAAAACTTAAATTTTTAATGATATCTATAAAATAAGATGCATCTACTACAAATTCTGGTTTTATATTTTCATCTGAAATTTCTTCAAATAAAGTTTCTGTTTCTGCACCTTCTTCTATATTTTCTACAAACAAATCTTCATTTATATTTTCTACTTTTTCCACTATTATATTTTTTATTAACCCATGAAATGCAGTTTGTAAATCTGTAGCGTATAAATGTAAATCATTATCTTTAACAGAAAATTTAAATCCAGATAAAATAGGATTTGTTGTTTTTTTTGCTACTGCTTTTGATGCCATATCCATTAAATTATTTAATTTGCTTCTTTCTACTTCTAATTTGTATATCATAATAAATTTCCTCCTCTAATTTGTTTTTTCTTATCTTTATTTTACAACAAAGTTCATGCAAAAATCAAGTTAAATATAACATAATAATCTTTTTAATAAAATTATAGTATAATTTATATATCAAAATAAAAAAGGAGAGGATATTGTGGCAAAAGAACGTCCAGTTATATTAGGTCATAGAGGATATAGAGCTAAATATCCGGAAAATACTATTTTAGCTTTCAAAAAAGCAATAGAATATGGTGCAGATGGTGTGGAATTAGATGTTCAACTATCAAAAGATGGAGCATTGATAATTTATCACGATGATAATTTTGAAAAAATCACTGGAGATAATACAAAAATTATTGATTTAACTTCTAAAGAAATTAAGAAAATTAAAAACGGCGGAGAGCCAATACCAACTTTAGAAGAAGTATTTATTAAATTACCAGATTATTCATATATTAATGTTGAAATAAAAAATATTAATGCTACTGAAATGGCATACAATACTGTAAAAAGTTTTAATGCATTAGAAAGAGTGCTATTTTCTTCTTTTAATGTAGATGCTCTTAGAATATTAAGAAAATTAGATAAGGATTTAGATTTAGGGTTGTTAATTGAGGAAAAAGAGATGGTTGATCAAATTATACCTCTTCATAATGAATTAAATTTTTATTCTATTAATTTACCAGTAGAAGGTATAAAAATGTTTGGTTTGGAGAATTATAAGAATTTAATTTCTAAATTAATGGAATTAGGACTTCATATAGTAATATGGACATTAAATGATATTGAAACTTTAAAAAGTTTAGATGGATATCTTGATGCTATTATTACTGATAATGTTGAAACTATTGTTGAATATTATAATTAATCGCATTTATTATAATTAATTTTATCTATTATAAAAATAACATAGCGGCAATAGCTGCTATGTTATTTTTTTACTAACATTAATTCATATAACAATTTGATTATAGACAAAACTAATTTTATTCAAAAAATAATATGTTTTATTTTTATTATAAAATACTTATTCTATACTTTATAGTTTATCTAAATTTTTAATTAGTCTTCATTAAGATTGATTAATTCATATAACATTTCATCTTATTTTAGATACAATGATACACAAATATTCTGCAATATTCACTTCTATTTACTGATAATTTCTTTTTAAATTATACATAAACTTCCAATAATTTTTCAGCATTACTTTTTATTATTATCTTTATACTTTATAGATAGGTTTAAAGACTCTCTTCATCTTTTCTGAATTAAATATCTCTACTTTATTTCCATACCTCATAGGTAGGTTAAAAACATTGTTAAAGTATTTGATGAAGTAAATAACATAGAAGTTTCCATACCTCATAGGTAGGTTAAAAACAAAATATAGTAAGAGTTATAAACGATTCGAAATACTGTTTCCATACCTCATAGGTAGGTTAAAAACATATTCTAAGACGGCTTAGTGCCGTCTTTTTTTTATCTGTTTCCATACCTCATAGGTAGGTTAAAAACTTGAAATTAGCAAATGGGTTAGTGTTCTTGTATAATGATTAGTTTCCATACCTCATAGGTAGGTTAAAAACTTAATTGACAATAAGGGCGAATTAGACGGTGAACTATTAGTTTCCATACCTCATAGGTAGGTTAAAAACCTATTTGTAAGGAACTGTGGGTGGTTTACAAACACCACGTTTCCATACCTCATAGGTAGGTTAAAAACTTTATCTTGGGTAGTTTTGCAGGCATGCTGGCCATGGGTTTCCATACCTCATAGGTAGGTTAAAAACCTTTTTTATTTCAGCGGGTCTTGTAGGGCCTGCTTTTATTTGTTTCCATACCTCATAGGTAGGTTAAAAACTAATATATGCAAACATTAACTGGGAAGATATAAATAGAGTTTCCATACCTCATAGGTAGGTTAAAAACGTTTTACAAGTAATGGTTTTAGAACCGAAATAAGAGTTTCCATACCTCATAGGTAGGTTAAAAACTTTCATCAGCAAAAAAAGCTCTTCTAGAATATGCCAAGTTTCCATACCTCATAGGTAGGTTAAAAACGAAAATCCTTGATTATAAAGGTGGGTGGCTTACTTGTTTCCATACCTCATAGGTAGGTTAAAAACCCTGTAGAAGCCGCCATCAAGGCGGCTGTTCAACAGCCGTGTTTCCATACCTCATAGGTAGGTTAAAAACATTTTTTCTAATTCTGCTAAATTGTAGGCTAAATTTGTTTCCATACCTCATAGGTAGGTTAAAAACCAAAAATACTTTTCGGAATAGCTGATGAATTAGTAATAGTTTCCATACCTCATAGGTAGGTTAAAAACTTAAAACACCATCGTTGGAAACATTTGCTACCCTTTTGGTTGTTTCCATACCTCATAGGTAGGTTAAAAACCGGATCACCCCGTGATTGGAGGGGTGCTACCTGGCCTGTTTCCATACCTCATAGGTAGGTTAAAAACGAGTATTACAAACATTATGGAAAATATCCAGAAAAATATGGTTTCCATACCTCATAGGTAGGTTAAAAACTTAAAAAAACGATAGAAGAACCATCGTTGGAATCATTTGGTTTCCATACCTCATAGGTAGGTTAAAAACCTTGATAGTTGCAAAGCAGTTGAAGATGCCTATATAGTTTCCATACCTCATAGGTAGGTTAAAAACCCGGGGAGGTGAAATTATGTGGAATGTAAGCTTAAAGTTTCCATACCTCATAGGTAGGTTAAAAACCTGTAAAAATGATTGTGAAAATTTGAACTTTAAAAATTTCGTTTCCATACCTCATAGGTAGGTTAAAAACAAAAAATAGCGTCTTGGAATGTCTACAATGAAATATTGGAGTTTCCATACCTCATAGGTAGGTTAAAAACTAGAGCAGGAGGATTTAGAAAACCCAAGTCGTACTTTGTTTCCATACCTCATAGGTAGGTTAAAAACTTTAAAAGCAAGAAAAACAAAATGAATACTTTTGCAAGTTTCCATACCTCATAGGTAGGTTAAAAACTAGAATCACAGGTTACTACATAGGGTCGCCTACTGATGTTTCCATACCTCATAGGTAGGTTAAAAACTATATAGGATCACCCCGAGATTGGAGGGGTGCTACCTGTTTCCATACCTCATAGGTAGGTTAAAAACCCAAATAGGGACTTCGTAAAAGAAGTCATCTTGAAAAAGTTTCCATACCTCATAGGTAGGTTAAAAACATGAAAACTCCAGAAACGATATGAATTTTATAATAGGGGGTTTCCATACCTCATAGGTAGGTTAAAAACGCTTTATACCCATCACAAAACAGGAAGATACATCTTCGTTTCCATACCTCATAGGTAGGTTAAAAACAATTTTAAAGTAGAAAAAGGTAAAGTAAGAGGTAAGTGTTTCCATACCTCATAGGTAGGTTAAAAACTTATTTTAAAATTAAAGAATGAAGCTTTTGAAATTTTTGGTTTCCATACCTCATAGGTAGGTTAAAAACTAATTTAACAAATAAATATGAAGCAACATCAAAATTTGTTTCCATACCTCATAGGTAGGTTAAAAACACGTAGAAATACTGATTATTATTATAACACCTTTTCTTTTCATTTCCTTTATCGTGCAGTTTACCTAATGTAAAATTGCTCAACAATTATATTTTTAGAACTTTATTCGCTTTCCGGATCCCCCCTATTTTTCCTCATTTTTTATGAATTAACCTAAACGTTACATGGTTACAAAATTGTGATTCATTAATAATAATATTTTTAGACGATTTTTATTTCCCCGGATCTCACACTGTAATTCGTATATCAAACTTTATTTTATTTAACAATATTTCTTTTTTATTATTTAATAGATAAATAATTATTAAATATATAAAATTATGTTTTTTAAAACGCATTTAAGTAAAAATTTTACAAATATATTTTGTGTTTTATAATAAATCAGCTCCTATTTAATAGGAGCCGATTTTTTTAATAAACTATATGTTTTTCTAATATTATATTTAAATTTTCAGAAGAAGCCAAATTTACTGCATTTTTTAGAATACCTTCTAGCTCTCTAAAATTACCTGGATAATCATAATTTTCCAATTTTTCTATTGCTTCTAACGATATTTTTTCTATTAAATATGTATCATTCTCATTGTCATAATAATTTATATATGGATTTAATAATATAAAATTAATTAAAAATCTTAAGTCTTCACGTCTTTCCTTTAAAGAAGGTATTTTTATTTTATATTTAAATCTATAATATAAATCTTCTCTAAAATTACCATTATTTATTTCTTTTTTTAAATTTTTATTAGTTGCAGAAATGATAAAAGCGGGAGCTAATAAAGGTGATCCATCTAATCCTTCTGGTCTAATTCTAAAATCATCTAAATATAACAACAATTTTGTTTGAACATCTTCAGGAATTTCTGCAATTTCATCTAAAAAAATACATTTTCCTATATTAGATAATATCTTTCCCTTTCTATCTTTAGCATCTGTATAAGCACCTTCTCTAGTCCCAAACAATTCTGAATCAATTAAATTTTTTGAAATATTTGATAGAGAAAATTTGTATATGCTATTACTTATGGCATTCGATATAATTTCTGCTATTAATGTTTTCCCAGTTCCAGTCTCTCCTTCTATTAATAATGAAGGCAAAAATATTTTTCTATCATATTTTGATAATTCTTTATCTAAATTTTTTATGCTTTTTCCCTTTATTTTTTCTTCCATATCATTCAATTCTTTTTTATATTTTTCTTTTGTATTATTAAAATCCTTTATTATTTCTCTTAATTTTCTAGAAAAATCTTTCATTGCAGGGTCTAAAAATATAGATACATATTTATTTTCTTCGTAGAATTTATATATATTTTCTGTATTAGGGAAAAATTTCCAATTTCTTAAATTTTTATATGGTATATATTTATAAATTTTATTCCCTTCAACTTTTAAATCATAATTCATTTTTCTAATATATTCTTTTAATAATTTTTCAAACTTTCCTAATTCTTCAAATTCATACATTAACCTTTTTTTTCTAAAAATGCCTATTATCTCATATTCTAAAAATTTATCAAATATATTTCCATTTATCTTATCATCAACAATTAAAATTATTTTTTTGTTTTTTAATTCTTCTGTATTTATATTTTTTCTTTTTGCTGGATTTTTTGGTTCCTCTAAAAAACTTTCCTCTATAATACATAACTCCGAAGATTTAAAATCACTATCAAAATATTCATCAATTGATATTCTTTCTTTTTTTTCATCAAACTGAATTTTTAAAGATTCCATTATTTTATTAATATATTCTTCTTTTTTATGCACATATATCAAGATCAATCACTCCCAAAAAAATTTTTTATATTCTTTAAAAATTTTTTCTACTAGATGATTATCAATTAATCTATCTTCATCTTCAACAATTGTATAATAACTTTCATTTATATAACTTTGATTATAATTTCCCTTTTTTCTTTCAATTGCAACTAAAAACTCTCCTATAAATATATTTAAATCATCTTCTTCTTTTATAGCTTCTTTTTTTACATCTCCTTTTTTTAATTGATTGATATAATTGATATTTTCATTAATAAATTTTCTAAACTTTCTATATTTACTAAAAAATGGATTTTCATATTTTCCTTTTTCTTTTACCATTGTTGATAAAGGTACTATATCTCCATTTGGTAATTGAATAGAATAATTAAATCTATAATTTTTATCTAAGGTTAGAATTCCGCCTGATCTATTATCAGATGCTAATGCATAAAATTTTTCTTTTGTTAATGTTTCAAACCAAGGAAAAAAATTTATTATATTTTTTAAATTATTATATAATTTAATATTGTTAGTTAAATTAATTAATTCATATGAATATTTATCCCTCTCTTTTACCTTAATTATTTGAAATCCTATTTTTCTTTTACTGATTCTTTCAGTTTCAGGGTTAACTAAATTTCTTTCATTTTTACTTATTTCTCTTTGCGAATAATCATCTTCATTATTTTCATCAATATCAGATATTATATCTTCTTCTTCAGTATATTTAAATTGAAAATTATTAAAATAAGTTTTATATTTACTAGTTGTTTTTATTTTTGACTGACGTCTTCCTTTATTCATTTATATCCCTCCAAAAAAAAGCATATTCTATTCTTGGATGAGTTTCATTATATAATTTACCTTCTTCCAAATTCTTCATAACATCTAATCCTTTTTCAAATGTCATACATGTCAAAGGCCCTCTTAAATCAATATTATTAAAATATTTATTAACAGACTCAATATTTTTATTATTTTTCAAATATTGAGCAAATAAATACAATAGCTCAAAATAAATAGATTTTGAATTTAATTTGTTAAATATAAATTCTCTTGAATTATTTTGTTTTACATTATCTTTGTTTAATTCCATGTGGAACTTATCTTCAACAGAAATTAAAAATTCCATATATGTATTACTATTAAATGCACTATTAAATATCAAACTGCTTACATTTTGCATGTTTATACCTTTACTTCCTGAATGAAAAGTTTCCATAGATAATTGCGTTCCCCTCTCACCAAGAACATGTCCTGATGATATTCCAATATATTCATTTAAATCAAAATCCTTTAATTTTGATACATCATATCCTAAATATTTCTTACTTACAAAATACATATTCTTCTTCTCTTTTATTTTTGGAGATAATAGTATGAATTTATCTGGTAGAATATCTATATTTTCTGGAGTAATAAAAAGTATTTTATTATTTATTTTCACATATCTGTATAAAAATCTATCTTTACCAAAAACATCTTTAATTTTATTATTTTCATCAAATGATTTATCTAAATTTATTTCAATCTCTTCATACTCTTCAAAATCTCCAACAACCAGCGTACCTAAAAATTCTACTAATTTTCTTGTAAAATATCCAGCATCTGCTACTTTTAATTTTTTATCCATTAAAGTTCTTCTTGCTCTTTTTGCAATACCCTTATTTACATCAAAATACTCTTCAACTTTTAATCCGTGAACAAATCCCTTCCCAAAATCTTCCACACTAATATTTAATTGATTGAATTGTTTATCATTACCTCTACATTTTGATTTTTTTATATCCTGCATACTTTCAGCATCATTAATTATTTCAAAAATACTCAAAGTTAGATTCTTTTCTGTAGCTAGCTTTACATCCTTACCAATTATTTCTTCATTTATTATTCTTTTTATTGAATCATAATCCTCATTTATTATATATTTTCTAATAATTTCACTATAATATTTTTTTATTTCCTTTTTGTTTTTGCCTGTTGTTAAATATCTACCGTATACCATATCTTGATCTATTGAATACAATAATTCACCATCACCTAATTTAAATGCATTCCTTGAAGGTAACATTTTTTTCAATTCATCTTTTATATCTTTATCTAAATCAATATTTGGAAAATATACAGCCATTGTATCTCCATCAAAATCCGCATTAAATCCTTCACAAACATTTATAGGCAATCCTATTGTATAATTATGCCAGAATCTAGGTATAAATGATTGTATAGAATGTCTATGTAATGATGGTTGTCTATTTAAAATAACATATAATTCTTCATTTTCAATATATTTATTTAATAATTTTGCAATTTCAATTCTTTTTTTCTTATTACCTTTAAGAGCACTTCTTAAATCATAATTATCATACTTAAACTCTTTTAACCACTCTACACCAAATTCAATTGGTAAAATTACAGTATCTATATCAACTTTTAAATCATATTCTTCTATATAATTTAAAGGTTGTGGAGTAATTACAGTCCTTCCAGAAAAATGCAATCTTCTAGCTATTACTAAATTTCTTAAATATCCGTCCTTTTTAAATAAATAATTTTTTAAAGCACTTTCTATTTTCTTATTATTATCATTTTCAAAATATTCAATGGATTTTGAAAGTTTGTTATTATCAATGATAAAATATTTGTATTCGTTATCAAAAATACTATCGTTTTTTGAATTTGGTAAATTAGGAGCATCTTTTTTAAAATTTTCATATGATTTTTTAAATAACCCTAAATTATTCATAACAAATTTCACATATGCATTTTTAAAGCCCTCATACATAAAATCATATATATATTCTTCTATATTATCATCTTTAAATAGTTCTTTTATATTATCTTTGAATTCAAACTTTGATTTCATATATTCTGGTGTATATAAATATATATTAAAGTATTTTAATATTTTTTTGAAATGTTCTTCAGGATATTTATGAAATTCTTTTTTAGTATGTTTATCTAAATTCTTCTTAGCAAACAGTTTAGCTAATCTCTTGTTATTATATGAATATATAGACCAAAACTCCATTTCGCCAAACCTTTGACCACCTTGTCTAGATTTTCCTTTTAATGGTTGCCAATTAATTTCCCCTTCTCGCGCAAAAGATACTACATGTATTTTATCCCTAACACAATGATCTAATCTAACTAAATATTGAAATCCTGATGTCAAATACCATTCATTATTGTTATATAAAACTTTAAATCTTCCATAATTATCAGATCCCAATTTTTTTAATTCTTTTAATAATTTATCCTTATATTCAAAACCATTTTTAAATGAATCTACACCATTATCAAAGTCCCTAAAATCACCAAACTTTTTAGCCATTGAAAAATGAACTTCATATAATTGTCCTATATTCATTCTTGAAACAACACCTAATGGACTTAAAATAACTTCTACTGGATATTCATTATTATTTATTACTACTTTAGGCATTTCATCATCAGGAACAATTAAAGAAATTGTTCCTTTATTTCCATGCCTTCCCATAATTTTGTCTCCAACTTCCAAAGGTTTTTTTACCAAGAATTCAATTCTAATATCTATCATTCTTTTTGAATCTTTTTCATAATTTTCATATGGAAGCTCTGGAAAATCTGGTATATTTTTAACTTGAGCATCATATTTTCCGTTATAATATATTGTTTTTATTAACTTTTTATTGTCATATATTTCCATTATTTTATCTTTATATGATACCCAATCACCCTCATTTACTTTCCATACTATTTCTTGTATATCATTTTTATTTCTTTTATATATCCATTTATTTCCTTTTTTTTCTGGATGTTTATCCTCTTTTACTTCTAAAGTATATTTTTCTTCTTCTAAAACATCTGTCTCCATTTTTTTTGCAAAACTTTCAGATACTACTATACCATCTTCAAAATTAAAACCTTTAAAAAGACCATATACAACTAAAGCATTAATTCCTATATTATCTAATTCATTACCTGTAAATATAATAGGCTTCTCTGCATTATTTAATTTTATTGCTTGTTTTAAATTTTTTGAACCCATTAATATTCTTGCTCCATCTGAATGTAAAATAAAAGGAATTTGACTAGTTGCAAAAGATAAAATATTTTTACTTTTATTAAAATTTAATTTTTCAAAGTCATATGTTAAATCATCATATACCAAACTCAATGTAAGCCCTATTTTTTCAGATTCAGGTGTTTCTAAAAAATCTACAATTCCACCATGACTTTCATGTGGTAATCTCATAAATTCATTTACTTTTTCATTTGGATATACTACTTTCCTTGGATTTGTATAATATTCTATATAATTTAATTCATCTGGTTCAAAAAATATAGGAATTTTTTGATAAATATATTTTTCATTTTTTGATAAATAATATTTATAGTATTTTACACCTATTGTTTTAGATAATTCGTTTATATAATTACCTTTTACTCCTGTTTCTTTAATATTTTTTTTCCTTTTTCTTTCTACAGAATTCACTATTCTAAAAAATGTTGATAATACCGCTAAATAATATCCTTGCATAATAATTGCATTTGATAAATCAAGATATTTTTTATCATTTTCCATATCTTCACGTTCAAATTTATCAAATATTACAAATGGTGAATATAATCTTCTATTCGCAGAATAAAAATATCCATCTTTATCAGGTATTAGTATTAATATATTTTCATATGAATCTTTTTCTTCATCTTTAAAATAATATTTTATATTATATAGGTAGCCTGTTAATTTCTCTTTACCATCTATATTTGAATAAACTTCCCTCTTATTCAAAAATTTAAATTTTGATCTTTTTATATTTTCAATAATTTTATCATTTAATTCACCTATATTTTCTTCTTCTAGCTTTTTGAGAATTTTCTTGAAAAATATATCTATAGTTTTTTCAAAATCTATACTCTCAAAACATTTAAAATCCATACCAATCCTCCTTAAAATTTATTACTTAAATATTCCTCTAATTTAATTTTTATTATTTCTAATTCTTTTTCATCACGTGCGGTTGTTTCCGCTTCCAAATGTATTATCCCTTGTTTTGTTTGTAATATAATTATTAAATTATTTCCCCTTATCTTCACTTTAGCTTTAGAAGATTTTTCACTTAAGGAAAATCTTAAAACTCTGATTTTTTCAATATATTCAAATTCCTCAAAAACTTTTTTTAAATTATATTTATTTATTAATTCTTTAGAATGTCCTTCTGATTCACTACTTAAAAGTAACAAGTTATTTTCTCTTTTTTTAAGAGCTATTTTATCTGATAAATAAAAGAATTCATTTTTTATACTTTCAATATATATTTGTCCCATGGGGCTAATTGATATATATTTCTCATTATCAATTGAAATAATATCAAAAAATATTCTAGCTTCTTTAGATAATGATTTATATATTGATTCATATTCCAAAAATAATTTTATATCATCATTTAATTCTTCAAATAAATCTCTGCATATAAAATATAAATTTGGATCCAAATGTAATGGTAAAGGTTCTAACTCTATAACTTCTGGAAATCTTTCAAATCTATAATATACTGGAACCTTTAACCCTTGTCCCAAAGCTAGAGCAAAAGCTATTTGTGCTTTATATCCACCTGTAGCATTAATTATTACACTTCCATAATGTTGTCTTATTATACTAGCCATATTTTTTATTAAATTTTTTAATCCATACATTTTAAAATCATATGGATTTGAATCATCTAATTTATAGCTCACTTTAACTTCAACTTTTTCAAAACTATATTCCGATTTTTCAAAAAAATTCTTTAATATATTTCCAATTTTTTTTCCATCTAGAGTATCAGAAACCAAAAAATATAAATTTTTTCTATTGGTTAAATAACCTTTTTTTAAAATGCTTATTATTGAATTTATTTCAGCACCAAACCCCCTATAATTTTCTGGATCTTCTTTTAAATTCAAAAAATAATTAACAATTTCCTCCGATTTATTTTTTTCATATAATCCTTTTAATGTTTCATTAGTTCTTAAATTACTTAAAAGACTAGCACCAACAGTACTTATTAACGTATCACTCATTATAATTCCTCCTTTTGATATTTATTTTTAAAAAAGCATTCTAATTCTGAGTTATTATTAGTAATTCTATTCCTCCATGCACAAAAGGTGCTCTGAATAGTCTGACTAACTTTGGTA
>NZ_LNGH01000007.1:16502-17086 GCF_011057715.1 Marinitoga sp. 38H-ov | reverse complement strand
TTGTTGATAATTCTATCGATGGTTATGAAAAACTTGTGTCTATTTTCAAGGGCAAAAATGTTGCTTTTGCATTGGAATCTACTGGTATTTATTCTAAAAACATTTTTATTTTTCTTAAGTCTCTATATTTTTCTTAAGTCTCATGGTTTTAATTGTTATTTTTTGTTGCTCCATCTGATGTTCATAATACCAGAAAGATCTTTAATTGGTAAGATAAATTAGATGATAAAGTTATTCAAAAAACTGCTATTAAGTTTCCTGAGAATCTTACTCCTTTTAAAGATTCTTTTTTTGAATTAGAAAACTTACTCATTTATCATATTTCTCATCAATTAGCTGCTGAAAAAACTTATCTAGCTGGTTTGATTGCAGCTTATTTTCCAGGTTTATCAATTTATCTAGAACTCTTTTATCTATTTTATCTAATCATCCTGCTGAGGATATTGTTAATATGTCTATTAATGATTTGTTTGATTTAGTTTCTTCTTTATCTAAAAGAAGACTTGGCATTGACTTTGCTGAAAAACTTAAATCCATTATTACTAAGATTTATCGTTCTACTTTGAATGATTTTAATACGTCCA
>NZ_LNGH01000007.1:0-16416 GCF_011057715.1 Marinitoga sp. 38H-ov | reverse complement strand
ATTCTAAATTATCTTCTTATGAAGAATTACGTTGGGATTTAAATGATTCTGGTAATATAATCACAAAGATTTGTAATAAATATCTAAGATATTACCTCAAACAGCTTCTTATTATCCTGTTCTTAAATATTAAAGATCAAGGTAAATCTCACAAAGCTGCTGTTGTATTGACTGCCAGAAAACAGTTAGAAGTATATACTATATGCTTAAATATCCCATATAATCATATTGAATTATCTCAATCTTCTAAAAAAATGGTATTTTTAAAGGATGATATTAATAATCAATTAAGCATTTACAATTAACTAAATAATTCTAATTTTTGCACCATGTGCATAATATTTGTTTTACTCTTTTTTCTATATATATTATTCTAAACTCTTGTTATCTTACATCTTTATTAATTTTTCTCTTGAATTAATACCGGAAACTTTTTTATCTATATTATTATAACATATTTAGAATTTTTATATATTATTTAACAAAAAATTGATTTTTTTATTTAAATATTCTTTTTATTAAAAATAAAATAAGATACCAAAAAATAAGGAAATAAAAATAGGCACTCCTTGATTCAATATCTAAATATTGAATGGAGGCAAAAAGCTAAGTCTCCAATTCAACACTAACACAAAAGTAATCAAAGTTTCTTTTGTAAAAATGAAATTATTAATATTATAGGTATATTTATCAAAGAACAAAATTATTCTTTTGATAGAAGAAAAAATACCCAGATAAATCTATTTTAAAAATATTAATATTATTAAAGATTTAATATTATTAAAGATGGCAAAATTATCATATAGATAATATGAAAAATTATTTCTTGATCATCCTGAATTCCCATCTTTAATAGGAATAAAGATATACCTTCATTTCAAACAAATTCATATAGGGATAATAAATTGAATTTTAGAAAAATTAATTAATGAAATATAAGAAAAAGTTAATATTATTGATAATTTTATATATATCATTATTAATATAAAATTAATAAAAAATTAGATAATTTAAGAAATAAAGAAGAAAATTTAATTTAGATATTGAAAAAACTAAATTATATTCAGAAAAGCATTTTTAATAAAAGCAATTTATTAATGAATTGGATAGTTCCAAAAATGATATTGTTTCTTTATCAAATAAAGTGGATTTATTAGATAAGAATTTAATAAAATTTCATTTTTTTAATAAAAAAAATATGATTTGGAATTATCGAAACTTAAAGAAAATTTATTAAATAAATTTATATTAGATGATTCTATAGAAGATTTATATAAAATATTGAAAAAAATTTAGAAGAAAAAATCGAAGAAACATTGAAAGATACATGCTATTTATATGAAGATTATAAAAATAACATAGAAGTTATATCAGAAGAATATCCGCAATTTAAATGACTAAATTACTTTTATAAAATTAATCTTTTAAGTATAGAATATATTTTAGATAATAAAATAAATTTTTAAGGAGTTGGAACAAAACATAATTTCTCATAAGGTAAGATATAATTTTTTATATAAATACCTAATAAAATTGGATTATCTTTTTATTTATTATCATATTTATTGTCTATATTGTAATATAATTTAGTAGACATTTTTAGAAATTTTTGATATAAAAAACAAACACCATTTTGAAACGTTTACTGCAAGATTTAACATTATTAATTTGAAAAATTGTTGTTAATATTTATATCCTTGGTGGAATTTATTTGCAGCGAGAATTAAGACTGATTTTGTAATTCTTTCTTTGATAAAGATGTATAAGATTTACAGTTTCTATATTGAACTGTTCAGATTTTTGTTGCTAAATTTTATTTATCATAATCATTTGGGAATGATGTTTTATTTTCTATATTGACTATTCAATAATTCTATCACATTTATTTGGTCATATTTTTCTTACTTCATTACCATAATTAAAATATAGTATATTATTTCCAAACTTTCTAATATTAATTTATAGTTTCTCCATTTATTTTTTTACATTACAGGTTTGAATGAGATATATCTTGTTCGGTACTTTATATAACTTTTTTAAATTATTTACAAATTACTTTTTTATCTTTGTACTACAGTATAAGAAAATATTGCTTTAATTGCTTACGGGAATCCTTTTATTTCATTTACTGAATTAATACATAATCTTCTAACATTTATTAGTCAATTCTTTAATCTTATATATAGGTCTTTCATTGTGTTTACACATATTGCTGTTAACTTTGCTAATTTTTTAATCTTACTTTTTTTCTTTCTTATTGACATTAACCCTCTTCCGGTTTTATTTTATCTTACCAAGAAGAGGGGATATCTATTCTTATTTTCACAAAATTTTATATGATCTTGGATAAAATTAAAATATATCGTTATATAATTCTTCTAAATTATCATCTTCAGTTATAAAACCTTCATCATTTATTTTTGTTGATGAATTTGATGCTGCTATTAATAAGTTATTTGGTATATTTTTTGTCTTTATATAATTTTCTTTTATTTTTCTATAATTTTCTGCTATTTCTTCTTCTCCTATTTCTTCTAATCTTTCTATTATTTCATCTATTGTTTTTATTACTCCCTTATCGTTATTTTTATTTATATATTCATTTAAATATTCATCTAATTTTTTTATTTTACATCTTTCTACTATTTCTTTTACACTTTGATATTCATAATTTGATTTTTCTATATCTCTTGTCATTTCTATTACTATATCTACTTTTTCTTCTTTTCTTTCTTTTGTTGCTGGTATTTGATATCTTAATTTTGCACTCATTACTCTAAATTTCCCTTCATATTCATTTTGTACTCCTGGTATCGCTATTTCAAATACATATTGATAATATCTATTCTTTTCTATGTCATCTAATTTTATTTTATATATCCTTTCTTTATCTAATTCTAATTTTCCATAATATGTTGTTTCTGGTACTGCCCTATAATATTCATTTGCTCTTACTTTTTCTGAAACTTTTATTTCTAATTCTATTTCATTTACTACTATTGATTTTGCCCTTTTTAATGTCTTTTCAAATATTTGTATTGATTCTCCTGCACTTTTTATCCAATCTGTAGTTCCTCTTCCTGGTTTTACTACTTTTTCTATATATGTATAATTAAAGTCATTTCCTATCCCTAATGCTGTTATACTTATATTTTCTTCTGCTATTAAATTACCTTCTTCTATCCCATCTTCTTCTCTGTCTTCTACTGGTAATCCATCTGTTAAAAATATTATTTTTTTTGTGTTTCCTGTATTTACTTTTAGTATTTCTCTTGCTTTTTTTAATGCTGCTGATATGTTCGTTGCTCCTGATTCTGTATATGCTTTTTCTACTGCTTTGTTATATTCTTCTTCGCTTATGTTTTTTGCATGATCTAATATTACTACTGGATATGAATGATATATTATTAAACTTACACTATCTTCTGGCGTTAGATATTGGTATAGATTTTTTGTCGATTTTACTGCTGTTTCTAATTTACTTATTCCTTCTTCTATATAACCACTCATCGAACCTGATACATCTAATACTATACAAAAGTCTGTTCCTTTTACTTCATATCCCTCTTTTCTTATTTCTTCTCCTGGTTTTACTTCTATTAATAGATTTACATAACTATCTTCTTTTGTTCCTGAGTATATATATGGTTTGTCAAAACTGTACTTTAGTTCTAATTCTTTCAATTTCTTTTCCTCCTTTTTCTTTTTTTATCTTCTAGTTATAATTAAAATATTTAGAATTAAAAAAGACCAGGTTTTTCCCTGGTTTTTTTCTCCATCAAACAAGTTTTCTATTACTTCTTTTATCTGTTTTTTTATTTGATTTTTCTGTTTCTTTTATTGTTCCATATTTCTTTATCTAATGTGTTTTCTATTTATCCTTCTACTGTATTACTTTTTTCAATTTTTTCTTTTTCATTACTTATTCTTGCTATATAACTTTTTGTTGTATCTGGAAATACTACTAAATGTACTACAAAAATAATTACTACTCATAACATCATGGATATTATTTTTTCACTTTTCTTTTTACTTTCTCCTATTTTTTTACCTACTTTATGTTTTTTCTTTTTTTTCATATTATCATTAGACTTTTAAAATATCCAATGAATATTAATTATTTTTTTATTTGAATATGCCTTTTTTATATAATTTTTCTTTTTATCTTCTTATTTATTTGATCTTTTTTATTTAACTCTTTTATGTTTTCTTTATTTTTATTTTATATATTTATTTATATCTTTTTTCTTTTGAATTATTATTAGTCATTTAAATTTTGCTTTTAAAAAAAAAAAAAAAAAGAAGGCTTCTTGCCTTCTTTTCTATATTTTATTATTTTATATTTACTTAATTTTTTACTAAATTGTTTGTTCTAGATTTTTTATTCCTCTTGTTTTCGCTGCAAGTTAAAAACTAAGATTTAAAAACTTTCAATAGTGTTATTTCATTTTGGATTGTTTCCATACCTCATAGGTAGGTTAAAAACAAAAAAATTGGGGTTGTCTGAAAAATATAATGTTGTATGTTTCCATACCTCATAGGTAGGTTAAAAACAAAAAAATTGGGGTTGTCTGAAAAATATAATGTTGTATGTTTCCATACCTCATAGGTAGGTTAAAAACATAAATTATGGCAACCAGTCACATTTAGGGCTGGGGCGTTTCCATACCTCATAGGTAGGTTAAAAACGAAGAAGAATGGATAGAAACATTCGTTAATTGGTTAAAGTTTCCATACCTCATAGGTAGGTTAAAAACCTCCGATAAAGGAGAACTAGATAATATCTCTGTATATTCTGTTTCCATACCTCATAGGTAGGTTAAAAACAAGTATAACAAAAGTTACAAAAGATTTGAAATAAGTTTCCATACCTCATAGGTAGGTTAAAAACACCCATCAAGGCTGGGAATGCAACGAAAGATTTTATGTTTCCATACCTCATAGGTAGGTTAAAAACGTTTTTTATCAGTTTCGTTATTTACAATTGTAGAAAATGTTTCCATACCTCATAGGTAGGTTAAAAACCAAAGTAGAAACAGTCTACTTTGGAAACGGAGAAATAGGTTTCCATACCTCATAGGTAGGTTAAAAACTACGCTTTGAATTTTTCGCCGAAGAGTGGGAAGAAGGTTTCCATACCTCATAGGTAAGTTAAAAACGCAAACACGTTTTACCCCCCTTTTTTTTGTTTTTTCGGTTTCCATACCTCATAGGTAGGTTAAAAACGGACATTACACACTTATTTTAAGGGCGGAAATCTGCCCTGTTTCCATACCTCATAGGTAGGTTAAAAACACGTAGAACCCCGCTTTGTAAACGGACATTACACACGTTTCCATACCTCATAGGTAGGTTAAAAACCGGAAACATAGAAATACTTGTATTAGAAAGGGGTCAAGTTTCCATACCTCATAGGTAGGTTAAAAACAAACGCTATCAGAGAAACAAAGAAAACTCTCTTGGCGAGTTTCCATACCTCATAGGTAGGTTAAAAACGGACTACAATTCTTCGAAGATGTGGCTAGAAGTAACAAGTTTCCATACCTCATAGGTAGGTTAAAAACACTTAGAAGATGCCTTAACAAACATAAAAGAGACAACAGTTTCCATACCTCATAGGTAGGTTAAAAACTAGGATCACCCCGAGATTGGAGGGGTGCTACCTGGCAAGTTTCCATACCTCATAGGTAGGTTAAAAACGGCAAGCAGCGCTACCGGGGAGGTTGAATTATGTGGAAGTTTCCATACCTCATAGGTAGGTTAAAAACAAAAGTAAGATTGAAGTTGTTTTTTTTGAGAATTTTAGGTTTCCATACCTCATAGGTAGGTTAAAAACCCAAATAGGGACTTCCAAAAGGAAGTCATCTTGAAAAGTTTCCATACCTCATAGGTAGGTTAAAAACAAATTCAAAGGCAAGGGAAATTATTTTTTATTATTCAGTTTCCATACCTCATAGGTAGGTTAAAAACAAAGCATAATAATATCTTCTTCTGGTTATGGTTGGGAGTGTTTCCATACCTCATAGGTAGGTTAAAAACCATTAAAAACCGACACGATTTACGTTGTCGGTGTTGATGGTTTCCATACCTCATAGGTAGGTTAAAAACAAAGTAGGAAATTATTGTATGTGGTGTCCATACGAAGGTTTCCATACCTCATAGGTAGGTTAAAAACCTTCAAAGTAAAGAAATCTTAAAAACAATTAAGAGGTTTCCATACCTCATAGGTAGGTTAAAAACGGATGTGAAGTCTATTTGGCGGAAACTTACAAAGTTTTGTTTCCATACCTCATAGGTAGGTTAAAAACGCAAGACGGGACGAAAGGCTAATAACCTTTCGCCCCGGTTTCCATACCTCATAGGTAGGTTAAAAACTTGATGAAGAATATTTATATATTCTCCGTCAATTGGGTTTCCATACCTCATAGGTAGGTTAAAAACCCGG
Organism: Marinitoga sp. 38H-ov; assembly: GCF_011057715.1. NCBI lineage: Bacteria > Thermotogati > Thermotogota > Thermotogae > Petrotogales > Petrotogaceae > Marinitoga > Marinitoga sp. 38H-ov. The sequence goes on along the minus strand of NZ_LNGH01000007.1, from coordinate 9,971 downwards.
CTACGAAGAACAATGGCAACATGCCACCTTTCCGGTTTCCATACCTCATAGGTAGGTTAAAAACGTTATAAAACTTTGGTTACATGGAAACAATATAGCAAGTTTCCATACCTCATAGGTAGGTTAAAAACTAAATAAAAATCATTTACACTTTATTTACATAATTTTGTTTCCATACCTCATAGGTAGGTTAAAAACTTATTAATCCTAAAGTGGGGGTGAAGGCATGAGTAATTTGTTTCCATACCTCATAGGTAGGTTAAAAACAAAAAATTCTTGTAGAACTAGCAAAAGAGTTGAAACGGTTTCCATACCTCATAGGTAGGTTAAAAACAAATTATATATAATGGAAACAATTTTGAAGGATATATGTTTCCATACCTCATAGGTAGGTTAAAAACTAGAATTTGAATTAGGGTCTGTAAGAAACATTATTGAGTTTCCATACCTCATAGGTAGGTTAAAAACTTATTATGTTCAAGGCACACAAAGACATTTTAGATGAGTTTCCATACCTCATAGGTAGGTTAAAAACACATACAGAATCCACAATAGGACTAACAAGTGTCTATGTTTCCATACCTCATAGGTAGGTTAAAAACATTATTGAAACTTTAGAGGAATTAGATGAATACATGGAGTTTCCATACCTCATAGGTAGGTTAAAAACTTAGCTATGAGGTAGCGTCTAGCTACCAATTAACCCGGGTTTCCATACCTCATAGGTAGGTTAAAAACAATTTTTGAAGGACTATTGAATGAAAAAGGATTAATTAGTTTCCATACCTCATAGGTAGGTTAAAAACCAAAATAGCATCTTCTTATCAATTGGTAAGGTCGGCGATGTTTCCATACCTCATAGGTAGGTTAAAAACGAATTAGTAGAAAACTTATGTAAAAAGTTAGGTATAGTTTCCATACCTCATAGGTAGGTTAAAAACTTGTTTTTCAACCACCTAACGTCTGGTGGTATATAAATGTTTCCATACCTCATAGGTAGGTTAAAAACATATACGAAAATACCAATAATGATTCTCAAATCATTAGTTTCCATACCTCATAGGTAGGTTAAAAACATGTATGAAAATAAAATAGAAATTAAAACCAGAAAGGGGTTTCCATACCTCATAGGTAGGTTAAAAACTATTAATGGGAACAGGAATATACTTAATATTAAAAAGGTTTCCATACCTCATAGGTAGGTTAAAAACTTTATCTATTTCGATGGAATGTGCTTTTATATGTCCGCGTTTCCATACCTCATAGGTAGGTTAAAAACTCGTAGAAATACTGATTATTATTATAACACCTTTTCTTTTCATTTCCTTTATCGTGCAGTTTACTTAATGTAAAATTGCTCAACAATTATATTTTTAGAGCTTTATTTGCTTTCCGGATCCCCCCTATTTTTCCTTATTTTTTATGAATTAACTTAATCGTTACATGGTTACAAAATTGTTATTCACTAATAATAATGTTTTTAGACGATTTTTATTTTCCCGGATCTCACGCTATAATTCGTATATCAAACTTTATTTTATTTAACATAGTTAATTTTTAGTTTAAAAAAGGATAAATTTTTATAAAAAAGGCAGCTTTAAAGCTGCCTACTTATATTAAATCTTCCATAACCCATTGATGTTTTTGCACCTAATCCGTAAAATTCTAAAAATTCTTTTATGTTACTTTCTATTTCTTTAAATATCTCATCATTATTTTTTTCTATTATTATATCTAATCTAAATTTCCCTTTAAAAACACTCAAATAATTTATTGGGACAGGATTATATATATCATTTGGAGCTTTGTTTTTACTATAATAATTTTGAAAATGTGGTGCTTGAAACTCTTTACCTAATTCTATATTATCTATTGGAATTGTATCTAAAAATATAGCATCCCCTTTATTATCTTCTTTACCAAATATAGAGTCTATAAATGTTGAATTTTTTAATTCTAAAAATTTTCTAAAAGCTCCCTTTAATGTTGTTCCAGGTATTATAGGCAATCCTAAATTTCTACTCCAATAAAAACCAACTTCATCTATAGAAGGTATTCCTGCACCTATTAAAAATGGAGTTTTGGTATAAATTTCATAGCTTAATATTCTATACCTGTTTTTTAATGATTTTATCATATTAATTCTTAATCTTTTGGCTAATTCTATTTTTTCTTTTAATTCTCTTGTTGCTATATTTATTAGAATATCTTTATACCTTTCTTTTATTTGTCTTTCTAAAACATCATCAATTTTTCTGCTTGCTAAATCTCTTTTTAATTTATTTCTATTATTTTTTATATTTTCATTTCTTGTATCGCCATTTAAAACTCTATTTATTTCATCTGATATGGTATTATCTTTTTCCATTAATCTTTTTTCACTAAATACAAATTTATCATAATACAAACTAGAATTTTTAATTTGATTTGGTTGATGTATAAATTGTTTCAAATCAATCACCACCTATAAATATATCTACATACCTTCTATACCAATTTGCAAATTCTAAAACCCTATCTTGTATTAATGATAAATTATCTGTTTTTTCAAGAAATTCTAATAAATCATCACCTTTAATAAGGTCTTTTTTAGTTAAAAATTCTTCTATATCATTAAATATTTGTAAATGATGTTCTTTTCCTTTTGCTTTTAAAAAAACTAATGTTCCATATAATCCATTTTGAATTATCATTGATCCTAAACCTTTTATAAATGATCTATATTCTTTTTTATAACTTTTATTAGCATTTTTTAAAACCAAATCTTTAGCTATTAATTTAGTACTATTTTCTCTCTTCATCATTCCACCTCACATTAATTTAATAAAAGCAAATCCTTTACCAACTGATGCTTTTCCACCTACATTTATATATTGATTATCTAATTTATCTGATACTATTTTTATTAAATTTTCATCTTTTTTTAATGGTTTAATTATAAAAAACATTACAGAATCTTGTGGTAAATATTCTTCATACCATAATGCACCTTCTTTTACAACACCAGTATTTCTATCGATTCTTATTCTTGGTAATACTTCAGTAGCATTCTTTACAAAAAAAGCAAAATCTTCATCTTTTAACAATATAGTGTTTTCAATTAATATATTTTTTAAGTAATCATCTGGAGCAAAATCTTTTATTTCTCCTAATAATTTTTTTAACTTTTCTGATTTTTCTGGTTCAATAACAAATTCTTCAAGACTAACATTAGAATTATCAAAAGTTGAATATTCTTTATTTAAATCTAATGATTGTAATAAATCAGATATTTTTTCTGAAACATCTTTATTTCCGATAACTTCAAAAGCTGTTTTTAATCTTGACAAAGCTAATGGACATGTAATCCAAACCATTCCTCTATTAATACTTCTTAATGGGAAAAACAATATTTTTGCTTCTGAAAAAGTTACATTTCCCGGATTTGTTTCTTCCTTACTATCAGCACGAGAACCAAAAATTGAAATATCATCATTTCCAAAATCAATTTCATTTCTTATTGCACCTTTTATACCAGAAATTATTGGAAATCCTGTATGAACTTCTCTTTGAATTGGTTGATCAACTACTCCTACATCCATTCCCTTACCAGCATGAATTTGTGTTACTGCATATAAAAAACCTATTTTCCCACTCAATTTACTTACCCCCTTATAATTTTATTTCAATATATTTTCCAAAATTATATTCACTAAATTTATCAGTAAAATTACTACTATACTCATTTTTAAATTCGTTATCAATATAATATACACTACCACAAGGAACTACTTTAAATAATTCACCAGGTTTATTATTTTTCAAATCCCAAAACCCTAAACTTTCTGGCTTATAATTTGCTACTGCTATAATATTTTCATTAAATACTGGTAATATCCCATTATTAAAATATGCAGGAGTTAATAACAATAATCCTTTTTCTTTATCAGAAATACTATCAAAAATACTTGTTTCTATTTCTTTTATTTCAACTTTAGCAAGTCTCCCTTTAGTACCTAAAGTAACAAAATCAATATCTTCTAATATTTTTAATTCATCTTTTTCAACAAATAAAACAAATCCTGAATTTTCTTTAAACCTAAAATACGTATATGAATACAACATATTTTCTTTTGATTTTCTATTTTCTAAAGCTATTCCTACTTTTTCTTCTTTTTCGTATATTTGTGAGTTATCTTCAATAATTTTAATATTTCCTTTTTTCAATTCTTCTAATTCTTTTAAAGATATATATTTTTTTTCAGGTTCTTTCAAATTTCTCATTGAATCATATCTAATTCCATACAATTCCTTTCCATTAATTGGAAATGTAAATGATTTATCAATTTTCCCTTTATAATATTCTTTAGTTTCATCATTTTGTTTTATTATAGAAGGCATCCTAAAATATATATTTTCATCTACATCTGATAAAAATGGACCTATAAGTTTTAATTTTTTTGATTTTATTATTTCTTCTATATCTTGAGTTTTTAAATTATTTTTTCTAAAATAAGATCCTAATATTGCTCCATAAAATGTTTTGATATTTGGAAATATTGTTTCTTCGGAATGTGAAAAGTTTTTTGCTCTTCTAAATCCTACATAATCAATTGGTTTTATAAATAATGTTTTAATCTTCATATTTATTCTCCCTTCTTGAATATTCTATATTTTCAAGAGTAATCATAAAATCAATAAACTTATCCTTATTAAATCTCATATTATCAGCTAATATTATTTTAATTTCATCTTTTAATTTTAATTGCATCCTTTTTTCTATAAATGGAATTACATTATCTCTAAAATCTTTTATTGACATTATCTCATTACCCATTTCATCTAAACAGAAATTTTGATATTCATTTTTTAATCTTGTTATTAAATTTTTAATTGATTTTTTATTTTCATACTTTGTTATAAATTCTTGTGATTTTGCTAATACATCATAATAATCTATATCCCAAAAACTTCTTGATTGATTTACTTGACCACTTCTTCTAATAGTTGCTATTGCAAAACTGTTTTTCTTTATATTACCTTCTTCATTTGACTTTGCAAATTTTTCCATTTCTCTTGCTTTGTTAAGAGCTAATTTTAGATTAAAGTTATGTTTTGATATTGTTATACCAACACTCATTGTTGCATTTTTACCCATCATATTAAATACAGGAATATTATTTAAATAACACCAACCATTTTTAAATTCATAATTATCTATTTTTTCATTCCCTATTCCAGAATAAACTTTTCTTAATTTATTTGCTGCATTAAATACTTTGTTTGAAGGGAATAACGCTAATACATCATCTCCACCAGCATAAATTAAAAGTCCATTAAATTCTTCTACAATTTTTGGTACAAAATTAGAAAAATGATTTAATGTTCTACTTATCATTCTTTGATATGCTGGAGTCACAAATTTGATTTCTTCTAAAATTTTTATATAATCTTCATTATCTTTTTTCATTTCAGATACTATTTTTGAATGCAATCTATCTTTTATTGAAGGAGCCAAATTACCTGAAATCCATTTACCCATATTATCTCCATCCATTAATAAAACTGCTAATTTATATTTATCTGCTATTTTTTCTGTTGATCTAATATCTTTTAATTTTTCATATGCTTCTGTATAATTTATTTCTTTTAAATATTCTACAAAAAACCTTTTTATAGCTGATAATGCAGATAATTTTTCAATTTTAGATTCATTTTCATATATTGTTTCAATTTCTATCAATGCTTTATTACTTCCACTAATATCATCACCATGTTCTTTACTATTTTCATATAATTGATTAAAATCTCTTGTTGCTTTTCTTAAAGTACTTTTTATACCTAATAATTCACTATACATCCCATAAAAAGATATATCTTTTATAGTGTATGTATTTTCTAATTTCTTTAATTCTTCATATAGATTTTTTATTTTTTCATCTTTTGTATAATTATAATGATCTTTTATACTTTCTTCTAAATTAGCTATTTTTTGTTCAACTATCATAATAGTTGGGAATTGAGATACTTGTTCATCCCATTTATCAAAATTACTTAATACTTTAATTTTTATTTTTTCATTGGCATTATTTTTTATATATTTTTTTATATATTCGCTAATTTTATTCATTTCATTTTTTATTGCATTATTAACTTCTTCTTTCAATTCATTTATATCTTTTGTAGGAACTATAGCAGTAAAAACATTTGGTAATGAAGCCACTGAAGGATCAGCTGTAGTGCTTAAAAAAAGGCCAAGTTTTTCTAATTCTTTTTTTACAAAATAATTTCCTCTCATATATGGGAAAATAATATTATCATATCCATACTTTTCTCCTATTACCTTAATACCTTGAAAAACCAAATAGGATAAAATATAACTTCCAACTTTAAGATCTATTGTACTTCTTCCTGCTGCTATAAATTCTTGAACTGGACCTATTGAAACTAAAATCAAAGAAAGATTATTTGAAACACTCATAGCTGAAGCGCTATCTAAATGATCAATTATTGAATGGCTTGGCACTCTAGTATCTGCAGGTAACATATATGATATATTTAATAAATCAGGTAATTCCCACCATAGTTTATAATATGATTTTCTATGATCATTATCAATATATTCTATTTTTTCTGTAATTTTCTCTGAATCAATTTTCCTTATTATTTTTTTAAATTCCTCATTAAAGTAATCTTCTAATTTTTCTCCAGTTAATGGATGAATATATTCAGGATGTTGATTAATATCTATAGAAAATCTTCTTGAAAAATGTTCTCTTTCTTTTGGAAATAATATTCTATCTGCAGAACTAGACAAATAATCATAATTCTTATCTTTTATATATGTATTTAACTTAAATAATCTTTTGTCTGCAATTTTTTCATGATTAGTAATATCTAAAGCTTTTTCAATTGGATCATGTAACAATGCTTGAATTTTTTTTTCCCAAATCACATTTTCTCCTCCTTAACATTATTTTTTAATTCTTCAATTAATTCATTGTAATTTTCATTACCCATTACAGAAATTGTATTCCCTCTTTTCTTATTGAATTTTAATCTTGGATTTTTACTAGCTGTTAATTTGCTTTTTAATATTAAAAATCTTATTGAATATTTATTGTTATTTTTATATACTGATATAAATAAAGGTGAAGCTTTTCTTTCTCCATTTTCTGGAGTTAGAGAATAATTACTACCTAATAAATTTTTATGTTGTCCATTAAAAGTTTTATAATTTATTGGTAATCCAAAAATTGATTGATGAAAAATTATATTATTATTATATCCTTTTTCTACATCATATATAGCTGTTTTAAATGAATCATTCCCTTTTTTTCTTAATCTATATTTTGTTTTAATATAAACTCCTTTTTGATTAAAATCTTGAGGAGTTTTAAACAAATAATTATATACATCTTTAAATGTTTCATATTTTGTATTTTTTGAAAAACTGCTATAATAACCTTTTACCAATACCGGATAATCAGATACATCATCAAATTTTGTAGGAGTTAAATCAAATTCACCATTTGAAAATATTTTTTTATTTTCTTCATCTAAAATTTTTAATATATCTATTAATTTATAATTATTTTTATTTATCTCAAAGCTACCAAAACCCTTTCTAGATTTAGCTCCAAATCCTCCTATCAAAGATACTAAAATCAATAAATTTTCTAATAATCCTTTTATTTTTTCATTTTTTACAACAAAAACCAATTTGATTCTTGAATTTTCTTTAAGAAACTCCCTTTTATCAACTCCATATATTCCATATCTATTATCTTGTGAAAAATATTTATTATATCTAGATTTTTCACCATTAATTCCTTCTACAATTACGTCAAAAGGTGATTTTTTTTCTGTTGATCCAAAAATAAATTCTTCTGCTTTTTTTAACCCAATATAATCTTCTTTTGTATTTTTATAATAGTGTATATTTAATACTCTAGGTATAACTGCTCTAAACCAAAATCTTAACACCCCTCTTATACTTTGTGAAGTTAATTCAAAATCTTTTCCATCTCTACTTGCAAACATTGGAGAAATAGTTGTTAATTCATACTCTAATATATTCACATTTTTACCCCCTATTGTTAAAAATTTTTATTATAACATTTACATTATATCATAAATTAAAACTATTTTGCAAATTCTCTACATCTATCTTTAATATCTTCAAAATTTTTTAATCTATTTTCTGGATTTGGATTAATTAATTCTAAAATTAAATTTATTACCTTGTTTTCTTCAAAACTATGTAAATAATAATTTGCATCATATATTAAATCTCCTTTAATTTCTTCATTTTTATATTTTCCTTTTGTAACTATATCAAATAACAATATACCTATTTGATAGGATACAATAGTTTTTGCATTTATTTTTTTCTTACCTTTAGACTTTATATATTCAACTAATTCTGGTGGTGTATATCTTTCATTTATTATACTTCCATATAATTCTTCATTAGTTATTACCTTATCATCTATAAACCCATTATTATGCCTACTTATATATCTCAAACCTTTTATTTTAACAATATCATCTTTTTGCACAATAATATGTTCAGGAAAAATACCAAGATGTATTAAATTTTTATTATATAAATCTCTTTGAAAATCAATTATTTCCGGTATTACACCTCTCATTATTCTTTTTAACGCAATTTCTTCTTGATCTTTTTTAGTATTTTTTTCATATTTTAAAAAATAATTTGTTTTTATTGCATCATCCATAATAATTCCATCAAAATAATCCATATATACAATATTATTTTCATAATCAATTATTTCTGGTAATTGATTAGATAAAGCTAAATTATTTACTTTAATAATTCTTTCTAAAATTTTTTGTCTTTTTAAATCTTTTTCTTCATCATCTGTAGGTTTTATCTTATACCCTAAAACTATATTATCTTTAAAATCATCATTTGTATAGAATTTTATTTTAAATGTTTGACTAAAATTTTTTATTTTGGATCTAATAATATTTTCTTTTTCTGAAAAATTTTTATATTTTTTCCATTGCAATATACCATCTCCTTATATTTCATTAATATCTTTAACTTCTATTCCTAAAACTCTAGCTTTTAATCTTAAATTTTTATCTGACGTTATGAATATACAACCTTTTTCCTCTAATGCTACAGATAATATAATATTATCTCCTTTATTAACACTTTTACTTAACTCATGAGGTAAGTTATTTATATTTGCTAATTTAACCTCTATCAAACTATTTTTTGTATATTTATCTAACTTTTTATGAATTTGATTTATATTAAATTGTAAATCTTTTTTTCTTTTTAAATTGTCTAATTCTTCAATAACCTCATATGGTATAATTATTTTATTTTTATTTTCTATTAATCTGTCTATAACATCAACATCATCTATTAGTACATTTGTATCTAAAATTACTTTTTTGTTTTCAACATCTATAACCTTATCATTAATACTTTCTTTGTTTGTTAAAAGTACTTTAATACCTAATTTACCATGAATTATAATTCTATCTTCGTGATTTAATTCATATCTCTTATTTTTTTCTAATATTTTTTTATTTAATATTATTTTATTACTAGATATATCTTCTATATAATATTTCCCTTCTATCCTTAATATTTTTAATATTTTTCTAGAAAAAATTTTTTCAAAATCAAATTCAGAAATATCTATATCAGCATCAATACTTCTTCCGATAATAATTTCATCATATTTTATTTCTTTTGTTAATACTATTTTATTTTTTACATAAAAATTTAATTTTATTTTATTTTCTTCATTTTCTTCATTATTGTATAGTGTAAACTAAAAGTACCCCATGAATAAAATTGAAAAATGGTCCACTGAGGAAGAAAAAATGATATACTCTTCTCAAATAAAGAGAGAGGAGTTAGAAAGGATGATCAGTATGGACCAAAAAAGAAGAGTAATATACATGTATTTTAGAGAAGGGAAATCTCAAAGAGAAATAAGCAGAATAAT
>NZ_LNGH01000006.1 GCF_011057715.1 Marinitoga sp. 38H-ov | reverse complement strand
GAGATATTCCTGTAAGGAAAAATGGAGTTGAAAAAAATATCGCCTCCTGATAATATAAAAGTGAGAGACCAATATAAATCAGGAGGCGATACAATGAAACAAAAATCATTAAATGAAAAAATATTGAGAATAACTCCAGAAACATTAATAGTAGGAATAGACGTAGCAAAAAGAATACATTGGGTTAGAATAATAAATTATAGGGGAATAGATTTAATAAAACCCTTCAAAATAAATAATACCATAACTGGAATAAAAAATCTAGAGGAAGCGATAAAAAAAGTCAAAGAAAAAAACGATATGAAAAAAGTAATAGTAGGTATGGAACCATCAGGGCACTATTGGAAAGCAATAGCTTGGCAAATGAAATTAAATGAAGGAGTAGATTATTTAGTAGGAGTAAATCCATATCATGTAAAGAAAAGTAAAGAACTTGATGATAATTCACCAGAAAAAAGTGATAGGAAAGATGCAGGAATAATAGCCCGATTGATAAGGGATGGAAGATATTATGATATATATTTACCAGAAGGTGTATATTCAGAATTAAGAATAATGGCAACAACAAGAGATAGGATAGTAACGAAAAGAAAAAATGCGAAAAATATAGTAATAGCAGTAATGGATGAATATTTTCCAGAATATGAAAAAGTATATAAAAATATATTTGTGGAAGGGTCAATAGGGTTACTAAAAAAATATCCATTTCCAGAAGATATAATAAAAGCTGGAATAGAAGAAATAGAAAAAGTGTTAAAAGAATCAACACAAGGGAAAGATTGGAAAAAAAGAGCGAAAAAGATATATGAATTAGCAAAAAAATCAATAGGAGTAAAAGAAGGGCAAAAAAGCGCAAAGATAAAGTTGGGATTATTATTGAAAGAAATAGAATTCTACACAACACAAATTGAAGAAATAGAAAAAGAAATAGAAAAATTAATAGAAACAACAGAAATAGGAGAAAATATAAAAAGTGTTCCAGGAATAGGAACAGTAATAACAGCAACAATATTAGGAGAAATAGGAGAAATAAACAGATTTAACAACTGGAAAGAAATAAGGAAATTAGCTGGACTAAATTTGTATGAAATAAGTTCTGGAGAACATAAAGGGAAAACAAAAATAACAAAAAGAGGCAGACCGTTATTAAGAAAGATAATATATCTAATGGCAAAAAGTTTATTAAAACATAACAAAGAGATGAAAGAGAAATATAAAAAACTAACGAAAAGAGAAAAAAATCCATTAAAAAGGGATCAAGCATTAATAGCAATAGGATTGAAAATGATAAGAATAATATTCAAGTTAGCGAAAAGTAAAACAAGGTATGAGCCAAGTATATGTATGGGTGGAAATGCAGTCTCTCACCATTAGGAGAGAATCCAGGACACGAGAAAAAGCAGACTCACCATACCTCAAATAGGACGAAGGAATGAAAGGACACTCAAAAGAGTGAGCCAGGTGGAAATAAGAGGGTTAGTTTGAGGAAAAAATTTGGTGAGTAATAATAAAAATAATATTTTATGTATTATACTCAGGAGGTAATAAATAATAACGAGTAAAACAAAATGAATAAAATAAAAAATAAGCTCTTTTTTTAAATAAAAAGAGAAAGAAGGTTTGTTACGAAAAACTAAGAAAAAACGAGATTCAGGAGGCTAATTAAGAATATTTCTTTGAAGAGGTGTCTATATGACAACAGGATTTTTAGGAACATTATTATGGCTAATCTTTATTTTTTATGTTTTAATGGGACCACAAATGAAGTTTGCTCAATTAATTGCAGGTAGAAAAAGTATATTATCGGCTCTTTCAAAAAAGAGAAATTCTACCGTTATAACTTTAATTCACAGACAAGAAAGTATGGGTTTTTTAGGTTTTCCTTTTTACAAGTATATAAATGTAGAAGATAGCGAAGAAATACTAAGAGCTATTAGAAAAGCGCCAAAAGATAAACCTATTGATTTAATCATACATACACCAGGTGGACTTGTTTTAGCTGCAACACAAATAGCTAAAGCTTTGCACGATCATCCATCTGAAACGCGAGTTATAGTTCCACATTATGCAATGAGTGGTGGAACTTTGATTTCATTAGCAGCTGATCAAATAATAATGGATGAACATGCTGTTTTAGGGCCAGTTGACCCACAATTAGGACAAAATCCCGCTCCAAGTATCGTAAAAGCTGTTGAACAAAAAGGTGTAGATAAAGTTGACGATCAAACATTAATTTTAGCTGATGTTGCAAAAAAATCTATATCTCAAGTTCAAAAATTCATATTTAATATATTAAAAAATAAAATGGATGAAAACCAAGCTAAACAATTATCTCAAACATTAACTGAAGGTAGATGGACACATGATTATCCTATTACTGTCGAAGAAGCTAAAGAACTTGGATTAAATGTTTCTACTGATATGCCAGAAGAAGTATATGCTCTTATGGATTTATATTCTCAACCAATTAGACAAAGAGGAACTGTTGAATTTGTATCTTACAATAATAACAAATAATTTATTAACCTCCATAATTTGTTTTCTAAGGAATTTCTAAGCAAACACTAAGTTTTTTTTAAGTTTTAAAAGTTATTATATAGTTGTTGAAAGACAAAAACTAAAAAACAAATTATGGAGGTGTTATTATGAAGAAATTTTTAACAGCGTTATTAGTTGGTGGATTGATGGTTGGGTCTATTTTTGCATTCGGAGGATATGGATATGCACCAATGACAAATCAAAACACAAATTCAGCACCAGTATATCAAAATTATCGTGGAGCACGTGGAGGATATATGTTCTCTGAAGAAAATATGATTACAGTAACAGGAACTATTGATTCAATTGAAGAAAGCAAAGATTTTCCTGGTGTATTAGAAATCAAAATAAAAACTGAAAATGGTGATATTGTAGAAATTCATGCTAATTCATATTTTGCAAGTGATTTAGAAGTTGGAAAGACTATAGAAGTAAAAGGTTGGGAAGTTATATTAAATGATGAGAAAATTTTTAGACCAGTTGAAACTAAAGTTGATGGAAAAGAAGTTGTATTAAATGGTTTTAGAGGTGCTGTAAGAGGTACGGGTGTTGCTCAAATGCCAGGTTATAATATGCCTGTAAATAATTTTAGAGGAAATAGAGGAAATACTATGAATAGACCTACAAATAACTTTAGAGGCAATACAGGATATGCTCCAAATATGAATTATGGTTATGGAAGAAATAAAAATTTTAGAACTCCTAAGAATTATCAAAATCAAATGCCTTGCTATCAACAACCAATACAACCAATGCCAAGAGGTAGAAGATAATAAAATTAAATCTGAGGCAAATGCCTCAGATTTTTCTTTTTCGACATAGTCGTCAACTTCGACAAATTTCGTCAACCTTCGACAAAAAACTCCTCTAATTTTAAAGGGTATTTTTTGAATTTATTATTACGGTGAATATTATAAATGTGACCAAATATTTCAAAATCATTTAAAATGCTTTTTTGTATACACATCTTTTCTATGCATAACATTAATAATTAAAATTACTAATTTTCCATGATTAATTGTAAATATAATTCTATAATCTCCACTACGTAATCTAAAAAAACCTCTTCCTTCATCTTTTAATTTCTTTACATCTAAACTTAGCTCAACATCTTTATTATAATAATTGATTAACTCTTTTAAATCATCCTTAATTTGTTTTTGGAATTTAGGATCTATCTTTTCAAAAGATTTATAGGCTTTTTTAGTCCAATGCAATTCCCATTTTTGATTAGAGTTTTTCAATCTTAACCACTTCCATATCTTCATTTGTCAGTTTTTTTAATTCATTAAGTATCTCCATATTTTCTTCATCGCTAATCTCTGGAAGTGTAGATAACAGTTTAAAATAAAGAGTATTATATTCTGAATCTTTTATGTATTTATCAACAGCCTCATCGATAATATTGCTTATGCTTTTATTTTTAATTTTTTTCAATTCTTGAAGAATAATCCAAGTTTTGTTTTTAAGATTTATATTATGCCTACTCTTTTTTTCAAAATCTTTAATAGTACTCATATTAAATCACCTCAATTCTTTTTTGTGTATATACACAAATTATTATATCATATAATGATATCGTCTGTCAATAATTGATATTTAATATATATATTATTTTGATTATTTTATTTTGTACTTTGTCAACAATCTAAAATCCCCTCTAATTTAAGAGGGGATTTTATTATTTTGATAATATGGAATCACATAAAATATTGTTATTAATAATCCTGTTATACCTAAAAATATTAAATAATACCCACTATGAATTTTATCTATTACTTTTCCACCTATAGATATACCTATTATTGTTGCTATTTGCATTATCACCATTTTTAATGATCCAATTCTTCCTCTTATTTCATTATCTATACTCATTTGAAATTTTGAATTTATTATTACATTAGATATTATAAATGATATATTAAACATAAATAATATTATCGAGATTATCAAAAATTTAATAATTTTATTTGGAAAATTCCAGAGTATTACTATTCCTAAGAATAAGATTGTAATATTCAAAATAATATTTGACAATTTAAAATATTTTGTTTTTTTATTGTTTGTCATTATAAAGGTTATTAATGAGGCTCCGGCTAAAGAACCTATTGTCATAGCTGTTTCGGATAAACCCACATATGTTGGTGAAAAACCTCCGTCCCTTTTTATTATTACAGGTATAAATACTGCAAAAATTGGTATCATCCATACAGAATAAAATATCATCATATTCAATAAATGTTTTAGCTCTTTTTTAACTTTCAAATATTTTATTCCATTTTTTATTTCATTAAAAAACGATATTTCTGATAATTTTTTCTTGTTTTCTATATTAAATTTATATTCAATATAAATTTCGCTTATGCCCGATAATATGAATGTTATACCATTAACAAATAGTAAAATTTTAATTCCGTATATACTATATAAAAAAGCACCTATCGGAGGACCTGCTAGTGAAGAAATATTTGAAACAATCAGAAGATATGAATTTGCTTTTTCAAGATATTGATTTTCTACAATTTCTGGCAACATTGCATATGTTGAGGTATCAAATAATGTACTTATAATTGATTGTATAACTAAATATACAAATATCATCCATACACTTATAATATTATTTGCTATAAGAAATGCCATAACTAAACACAATATCCCACTGATAAAATCCATTTCAACCATTATTTTCTTCCTATTATAATTATCAGCTATAACTCCCAAAAAAGGTCTTATTAATATTTCAAAAACCATGATAAATATTGTTGCTAACCCAAGTATTGTTGCTGATTGTGTCATATCCAATAATAATAGTGGAAAACCTATAACTTGAATTGTATCTCCTAAATTTGATATAAATCTTCCAAATATATATATTTTGAAATTTTTATTCACATTTTCACTTCCTTAGAGTATATTTCATATTAAAAACTACAATATACTCAAAGTATATTGTGGTTTTTAATTAACTGCATTTAGTTTTTTGTACAAAAACACTATATGGAGTACTTCCACATGAATATACTATATGTTTTTTTAAATCTTTCACCGAAATACGTTTTTTTAATACTTTCATTATTTCACCTCCTTTTCTAAAATTTTTAATTATATTCTGAATATTTACTTTTTTAATCTTTTTTATTTTGGAAAATTAAACTATATCTTTATATATTATTTCAAGATATTTTTTTATATTATATTTAATAGACGGACACATTCCTGTCATTTGCTTCATCTTTTTATCAGGACATCCTGACATACATAATGGAAACACTTCACAATTTACACATTCATCATACTTAAATGGTGTATAATTATACCATTTTGTGTTTTTGTAATTTTTAAAAGTATCTATTTTACCTATTGATTCCTCTACGTTTCCAATATGTAATGGGCATTTATAAATATTTCCATCAGATGAAATTATCAAACTATTTTTGTATGGTGCAGGACAAATACCGATACCATTTAAAATATCATAAGCATATTTAAAATTTCTATTAATTATCTTTTCTATTATTTCTAATTCTATATTATAATATTCTGACTGATTAAAATATTGTAAATTATCCCCAAAATAATTTTTTGTAAAAGATACATAAATTGAAATATATTTTTCTAATTTTTTCTCTTTTAAATAATTAAGAAATTCATCAAAATTTTCATAAATTTCTTTATCTAAATTTACTCTTAAAGCTATATCAAATTCTCTTTTTGCATACTCTATATTTTTCATAATATTATCAAATGTATCTTTTTTATTTATTAGAGGTCTTCTAATATTATGCAATTCTCTAATACCATCCACTGTAACTTGTAAATGTGTTACTTTTATTTTTTTTAACCTTTCTATAGTTTTTTTATTTAATAAATAACCATTTGTTATTATTGAACTCTCATAGAGTATTTTTCTTTCATTTAGTATAGGAATAATTTTATGAAAAAAATATTCCATTTCTTTTATTTTTAAAAGTGGTTCTCCACCATACCATGTAATTTTCAGCTTTCGAAGATCCTTTATATTACGATAAATAAAATCAATTATTTTATCTAATGTATTTTTAGTAATATCTTCTTTTTTTATTTCTTTTTCATAGCAATAAATACAAGAAAAATTACATTTTGTAGTCACAGCTATAGTAAGATCAAGTTCTTCTAATTTATTTTTATTAATATAATCAATATTTTTAAGAATATCAATTTCATTAAAATTATCATCTTCATATATTATCCCTTCATTTATTAAAAAATCTATAATAGTTTTTGATACATTAAAATCTCCTTTTGTTAATTTATTTACGAATATATCACCAATTTCTTTATTCAAAGACACTATAGATTTATTAAATGTATTATATATAATTAAATTATTTTTTACCCATACATACACTAAATATTTAGATAGTTTCATATAAACCTCCTATTAATTTTTATTTTACACTTTCCAATATAATTATTTTTTATATGGATTAAAGATATGAATATAATCTAAAATTTATCTATTTTCTTTTTTTATAACCTTTAGTTAAATTATACATAACTTAGGATGTCCAAAAAGTCTAAAAGAAACGAAGACTCGAAGATTGCCTTTAAAAATTATGAATGAAAGCCGTCAAAAAAAACAGGATGTTTTTTTGAGTGAAGCTTTTGCATGGAGGCAAAATCTGAACGACGGCTGGGAATGAATAATTTTTAAAGATATGCAATCGAGCTGTCTGAGTGATTTTAACTTTTTGGACATTCTACATAACTAAAATAAGCTTTTTATTAATTATTTATTCATAATAATTTTAGCAAAAAAAAAAAAAAAATCAACAGCTTTAATGTGAATTTATTATAAATTTCTCTTTTCGTAAATTAAATAAATTTACATTTTTATTATATAATTGATATATTTTTATTGTTAATTTTTTAGTTATTGGGTTTTTATTAATAAAAAAGAACAACTATCTTTTTTTCGACATAGTCGACAGCTTCGACAATTTTCGTCAACATTCGACAAAAAGTCCTATCTAAAATTAGAAAGGGATTTTATACTGTCGACAAAGTATTTTATAAAAAAATAATATGAGCAAATACTTGAAATTCACAAAAAATGTGAATGGTACCAGATATATTATTGGAATTCAAAAATAAAACGAATGAAAACTCGAAAATTGTTTAGTTATCATAAAGAAAGTTAATAAAAATAATGCGATGAACCATTGAAAATTCCCGAAACTTTCGCTTTGCAAAAATAAAAAATTTTTAATATTCTTTATAAATCTTGTTTTTATTTTTAATGCGTAGCATTAAAAATATGTTTTTTTCAGATTACCAATCGAGCGTTTGATTGAGTTTTATTTTGATTCCAATTTTGAGGTTTTAGAATTTTCCTCTGAATATTATTTTTGAAAATACTTTGTTTTTATTTTTAAGTTTGTCTACAAACTTAAATCCCCTCTAAAATTAGAGGGGATTTTTTTCAAGGTTATTATGATTATATATTTTTTATGATTCAATATAGACGATAATTCATATGAAATAAGTCAAGAAAAAATAATCTAATTTAATTAATTTATTACCATCCAAGATGAAGTATTTACACAAAAAATTACATGCTATATTTTACTTTTTCTATTATATACTCATCAATATTTCTCTTTTCTGAATCTATGTTTATTCCAATAATATAAACTTCATTATTTTTATATTTTTCATAATACTTCTTTTCTTTTATTTGTTCTATTGCTTCTTTAGCGCTTTTGTCTAATTTTATTTCAAATAAGTATATTTTGTCATTATGCTCTAATACTAAATCTATTCTTCCAAGATTTGTTAATTCTTCTGCTGTTACATTTAATCCTGCTGATGCTAATATTGTATATATTAATGAATGATAATAACTTTCTCTATTTTGATGTAAATTATACGGTATAGCGCTTATTATCCTTTTTATTTCTTCTATTAATCCCTCTATATTATTTTCATCTACTAATTCATATATTATATTTTCTATTTCTTCTAATCCATAATTTGCTTCTAATATTAATTCCGAAAAACTATTTTTTACTTCTATATTAGGATAATCCAATATATATTTTTTTCTTAAACCATATCTTTTTATTCCTTTAAAGGTTAAATAACCAGCTTGTGCAAAGAATATATTTGCTTTTGCATCCTCTATTTCTCTTGATGAGAAATCCATTGCACTTACTGGATATTTTGTTAAATCTTCATAGGTTACCTTTTTCCCTTTTATATATTCATATATAAATGATGTGTAACCACTTTCAAACCAATAATTTTCAAATTCTTTTTTTTGAAAGAATTTTAATATAGAAAATGGGTTATATACAAAATGTTCTCCATCAAATGAAAATCCATTATAATATTTTTTCATTTCTTGCAATAATTCATTTTTTGTTATTTCTAATTTTTCTGCTGTTTCTTTTATGTATTCATCAAAATAATATTCCAATTCTTCTTGCGTATAACCTAACATTTGAGAATAATCATTGTCTAATGATATATCATTTAAATTATTTAACCCAGAATAATCACTTTTTAAATTAAATTTTGTTATTCCTGTGATAAATACAAATTTTATGTATTCATCTCTGGATTTGATTGTTACATAGAAATCTCTTAATATTTCTCTATATTTTTCAGCTTTTTCTTTGTTATTTATATTATCTAATATTGGTTTTTCATATTCATCTACTAATATTACCACTTTTCCTTTTCTGGATAATTTAAGTATTAATTCATCAAATGCAAATTTATAATCTTCTTCCAATATTTCTACATTATTTCTTTGACCTTCTTGTTTTATTAAGTTTGTCAAACTCTTTTTAAATCTCTCTTCATTATCTGTAGCAGCTAATAATATATTTAATCTTATAATAGGATATTCTTTGAAATCCCATTTGTCATATATATATGTATCTTTAAATAATTCTTTTTCTCCTTTGAATATATAATATAATGTTGATATTGTTAAGCTCTTTCCAAATCTTCTAGGACGAGATAAAAAATAATATTTTCCATTATCTATTAAATCAAAAATATATTTTGTTTTATCTACATATATATAATTATCTTCTATTATTTCCTTATAATCCTGTATCCCTATCGGCAATTTTTTCATCGATTCCACCTCCAATTCAATTATACCATATATTATTTTTTTGAAATGTCAATATAAAAAAATCCGCTTCTAAAAGCGGATTTAAATTATTCCTTTTCTATATCTAATATCTTTTTCAATTTTGAACTATCTTCTTTTATTTTTTCCCATAATTCTTTTATTTCATATTCATATTCTTTAATTATTTTTAAAACTTCTGGATTAAAATCATCAGGATTAGTTCTATCATCTCCATTTAAAATAATATCCATAGCTTTTTCGTGCGTAAATGCAGGTTTATATGGTCTTTCTGAACGTAAAGCATCATATACATCAACAACACTAACTATTGTTGCACATAGTGGTATATCTTCACCTTTCAATCCAAATGGATAACCTTTTCCGTTATATTTCTCATGATGATATAATGCTATATTTTTAGCAATTTCAAATTGAGGCGAATCACCAATTAATGTTGCACCATATAATGTATGTTTTTTCATAATTTCAAATTCTTCTTTTGTTAATCTTCCTTTCTTTGTTAATATTTCTTTTGGAACCATTATCTTTCCAATATCATGTAAAGGTGCATAATGTCTAATTTTTTCAATATTTTCATCCATAACACCTAATTTTTCAGCAATAAATGCAGATAACTCTCCTACTCTATTTACATGATTACCTGTATTTTCATCATATCCTTCAGAAATCATTGCTAATTGCGTGCTAAAGTTAATATATGCCTCTTCTAATTCATTATTTATGCTTTCTATTTCCCTGTATGATTCTTCTAATTCTTCATTCATTGTATTAATCTCTTCAAAAGAAGAAACAATGTCTTCTGTCATTTTCTGATATTCTGTCATTAATTCATTAATTTCCTTTATATTACAATGATCAAATATTTTATCAAACTCTAAATATCTAGTTTTTTGAAAATTCTTCATGTTATCAATCATTTTTTCGAAAGGGGTAGATATTTGTTTTGAAAGCATATGAACCTTTTTAGATATAATATATATAATAAATAATAATGCTACAAACATACCTAAAATGTTATATATAATACTATTTCTATATACTCCAAAATCCATTTTTAATATAATTCCTATAGGATGAAAATATGTTTTTTCATCTTCATATTTCCAGGTGCTATAATATGTAAACTTGCCATTTTTCTCTAATACTATAGGTTCACCATTAGCAAAAACTTTCATTAAATTAGTAGTATCAAGTTCATTTAATTCATATGATGATGCTAAACTTTCAAAATCATGAGTACAAATATTTATATCAGTTATGAACTCATATGTGTCTTTTAATGTTGTTAAGTTATTAATAGTTTTAATAATTCTATTTGTAGGTAACATTGATTCAATTAAAAAATAATCATTTTCAGTTTTTATATATATATATCTTGTTATCATTTTTGGGTGCATGTCTACAATAACATAATAACTATAATCATTTAAATTGATTATTTTATTTCTAACTTCTTGATCTAAATTATTAATATCAATCATTTTTGTATCATATGTTTCTCCCATCATAACAGACATTGAAGAAAATATTTTTATTAATTCATAATCATCAACTGGTCTTTCTTTTAAGTCTAGCATCAACTTATCTAATGATTTATAGAATCTTTCATCAAAATCATACAATGTATTATACATAGAATTAAATGCTATTTTTATTAACCCATCAATATTACTTTTTAAAGTTTTCTCAATATTTCTAATATTAAAATAATTAAATATAGATAGAACTATTAAAACAGACAAAATTCCTAAAATAACTATTTTCATTACACTATTAGATAACAACTTATACAAAGATATATGTTCTTTTTTCATCGAATCCCTCCATTGTTATTTAATAAATCCTTTTAAGTTTCCATCTATATCTGTATATAATATTATACCAGAAATTATTTCATTATTTTTTTGATAACCAACTGAAACAATAACATTATTGCTTATAATTTTTGATTTTAATAATCTTTCATCAAATTCTTTTCCATAATATATATCTTTAATATTGATTAAATCAGTTTTATTTACAATACTAATAAAACCATCAAAATCATTATTTTGCTCTAATGAATATCCAGATATAATTAAATTATTTCGAGAAACATTTGCAGATAAACCTCTTGCTGATTTTTTTAATAAATAATCTTTTCTTTGAATTTCATTTAAATTATTATCTGTTTTAATAATTAATAACTTCCACGGGAAATTATTAATCGTTGAACTATATCCAACAATATAAAAATTATTTTCGTCATATAATAATGAATATCCAATTTCATTTAATATATCAGTTCCATATTTTTGTATAGTATAATCATTATAATTTAGTTTATTTAATTTAATGACAAAAATATTGTAATTATTATTAGCTGTTGAATTAGTATTTCCTAATAAATATATATAGTTTTTATCTGAAATTAAATCATATATCTCTTCATTATTATACCAATTGACCTTAAATTCATTTAAAATATCTAAATCTTTATTTATTTCCATTAAAACTCCTATTTTTTTATTATCATCTTTAATATAACCCAACACATATATGCTTTCATAATCATCTTTTATAATCTTAAAAAATTCTCCATAATTTTCAAATTTTCTTGATTTTAATAATTCTCCATAATAGTTTATAACATATATAATAGGTTTATTTTCTTGAATACCTAATATATAAAAATTGTTATTAATATTTTCTACACTATATATATTGGTTGAAGAAGATACCTTTATTTCTTTTTGAAATAAAATATTTCCATCATTATCTAGTTTTATAATAATAATATTTTTATTTTCTTTTTCATTTATTCCAAAAGCATAAATATTCTTGTTTATATATAATATATCTTTTAAAATAATACTTTTTCCATCAGTAATTACATTATACCATGTATTAACTAATTCTTTTTCAATTTCTTCATTAGAAATGTTTAATACTTCATCTATAAATTTATCTTCTTTTTCAATTTTAATATTTTTATATTCAATATTAGTAGATATATATACCATTAATATATCTACTAAAAATAACGATATTATGATTATTAAAATTAACAACAATATTCTTTTCATTTTTTCTCTCCTTATATATATATTATATAGGTATAGGTGCTATAGTGATGTTGTTTGTTTATAACTTCTAAAACCATTTACTCATAATACTTATGTTATGTTGAAAACTTTGAATAAAAAATATAATTATAATGTTGATAAATTTAATAACGAAAAAAGTAGAACATATGTTTTATATTTAAATGTTATTAAATTCTATTTGGTTTATAATTTATAAACTATAAACGTTGAAAGTTGTTATTTAGGTTTATAATGAAAATTATCAACTTTGAAATTGTTGAAAATAATTATCAACTTTTTATATAGTTACCAACATTTTTTGTTGTTAACTTCTAAAACTCAATATATAAAAACATTTTAGTAATTAACAATTGTTGAAAACTATAAACAAATTTGATAATTATAAACAAAAATGGATAGTTATCAACAATATTATAACATATATATTTACAGAATGATTAAACTTTGATTTAAAAAGGATTTTAGAGACAATTATTATCAAATAATTAATATTTGAGTAAACTATATTCTAGTCTATTTAATATAAATAATATAA
The DNA here is from genome assembly GCF_011057715.1 of Marinitoga sp. 38H-ov. Classification (NCBI taxonomy): domain Bacteria; kingdom Thermotogati; phylum Thermotogota; class Thermotogae; order Petrotogales; family Petrotogaceae; genus Marinitoga; species Marinitoga sp. 38H-ov. The sequence continues at coordinate 79,392 of NZ_LNGH01000006.1, read as the reverse complement.
AGTATAATTGCTATATGAGATAAAAACAGGAGGGATATTGTTGAAAAATAATAATTTAAAATTTATATTAGCATTGCCATTCTTACAAGTTTTTGTACAAGTTGGAATTGCATCGTCTTTTCCACAATTAGCAGAAATATTTGGGTCAACATTATTAGCAAGTACTTTTATTGGAATTACACCATTAGTATCTATATTATTTGGATCATATTGGGGAAAAATATTAGAACAAAAAGGTGAAAGTAAAACTTTCTTATACTCAATGGCATTATGGAGTACAGCATTGTATTTATCTGGAATGTCATTAAAATTACCTATGTTAGCAATTGTATTTCGTGCGATACAAGGTATAGCTGACTCTGCATTATTTTCGAATGCATTAACAGTAATATCAAAATCAAATTTATCAGCAAAAGAACAAACAAAATATTTTGGATTAGTAGAATTTTTAGCAAGTTTTGGAGCAGTTATGGGGCCTTTAGTGATAGGAACTGGTTTTATATACATGTCACAGTATATATTAATGACAGTGGGTATTATACTTTTTATAGCTACATTGATATTGTATAAGCAATTACCTGTTATTGAAATACATCCAGAAAAAGTAAAAAAACAAGTAACTAAATTTTCACCAAGAATATTCTTAGCAGCATTTTTTGGAATATTTACATTAGCGGTAATAGTTGGTTTCCAAGCAACAATGCCATTGTTTATAGAAAAATATGTTAATAATCCAGTATTTGGAAAAATATATATATCCATTTTTGCATTATCTTTAATGATAGGAAATTTATTAAAACATAAAGTTAATGGGGTAAAAATCTGGATACCATTAGCATCATTTGCAACATTAATTTTATCAATGTTTGCTAGTTCAATTTCGATGTATTTATTTTTAATGTTAATAATTATATCTGGATTATTCTTAGGACTATCATTAACAATGAGTAGTGAATATGCATCATATTTATCAGTAGGATTTGAAGAAAAAGGTATGGCAGTATTTTCAGCATTTAGAATAAGTGGTAATTTCTTTGGACCATATTTATCTATATTTTATTCAATGGATGGAATGAATTTCTTTATGTTAGTTTTATCTTTAATAAGTTTAGCTTCAACTGTATTCTTATTTAATTTTAGAAAAAAATACAATGAAATAGAAGAAATATAGAGACGGTTCAGCCGTCTCTATTTTTTCTTATTGTACATTCATAACAGTACTTATACAAAATTTCTTTATTTGTGCATCCTAAACAATTTATGTCCTCAATAGTAAGAGGATTATCTGAAGTATTGTATTTTTTTATAATTTCTTTTTTTAGTTCAAAATCATTATTTATTGTAGCAATATATATAGGACATTAATCAAAACCGCAATATGAATTAATCACTTTCCACTAACTCCGCTATTTTATAAACTGTATATTTAACAGAAGGTGTTCTATATGGTATTGTAGTTGAGTCTAATTTTACGAGCCAATCATTTGTTTTTTTATATATAGACACATAATATTGTTGCATAAAATCATCATCTGTAGAAACAACCTTTAACAAATATCTATCATTTGATAAATCTTCATATATAGAACTTACAGTGAATGATAAATTTTCATTTTTTATATGTTGATCCTTTAAAGATTTTAATTTTTCAATATCAACATTTTTTATTGATTTATGTGGCAATTCGCTCACTCCTTCCAAAACTCTTTTAACTTTATAATCTTTAACTTTTTTTGCAATAAACAAATATTTATTTCTTCCTTCTTTATCCCATTTTAATTCATATTTGGTTTTAACTGGTCTATTAAAGTTTTCTATAACTTCTTGTGCTTCAAAAAATTCGGAATTATTAAAAGTTTCATAAACTTCTTGAGCATACCAATCAACATCTGTAGCTAATTCAATAGTTCCACCTTTTTTTAAAACATCAGCTAAGGTTTTAATAAATGATTCTATAAATATTCTTCTATTTTTATGTCTTTCTTTTGGCCAAGGACAAGGAAAATTTACTATTAATTTTGATATAGAATTTGATGGAAACAATTCTCTTATTAATAATCTCGCATCACCTTGAATAACTCTTGCGTTGTTTACATTATTATTATAGAAATTAACTTGTGCTTTATATAATGCTGTAAGAGAAGTTTCAAAACCTACAAAATTTATATCTGGATTTTCTTTTGCAAGAGCAGCCATGTATTCTCCACTACCAAAACCTATTTCAACATATATTTTTCTTTTATTTCCAAAAATCTCATTCCATTTTAAAGGATAACTATCAAAATTTTGGGGTTTTAAAAAATATTTTAATACCCCTATTTTATCATGCATAAAACTCCTCCTTAAACATTAATTTAAAAATTCCCGGCTTTTGCCGGGAATTTTATTTAAGCTTCTTCGCCTAAGTATTCTTTAACTCTTTTTGTTAATCTAGATTTCTTTCTATCTGCATTATTTTTGTGAATAACACCTTTTTTAGCAGCTTTATCAATTACAGAAAATGCATTTCTTAATAATTCATTTATTGTTTCTTTTTCTTCTTTTGATTCAATAGCTACTAATACTTTTTTAATAGAATTTTTTACTCTAGTTTTATAACTTTTGTTTCTTAATCTTCTTTTAGCAGTTTGTCTTACTCTTTTTTTAGCAGATTTTATATTTGGCACTTTAAATTCCTCCCTTTATATTTATTTTATTATATTATAATCCAAAAGCAGCTCTTAATTCATTAACCTTATCAGTTCTTTCCCATGGTAAGTCAATATCTGTTCTTCCGAAATGACCATAAGCTGCAGTCTTTTTATAAATTGGTTTTAATAAATCTAAGTTTTTAATAATTGCACCTGGTCTAAAGTCAAACATTTCTGTCACTACTTTATATAATTTATCTTCATCAACTTTAGCTGTACCTTTTGTATCAATTAAAATTGATACAGGTTTTGCAACACCGATAGCATAACCTAATTGAATCATTACTTCATCAGCTAATCCAGCAGCTACAATATTTTTAGCAACGTATCTAGCCATATAATGAGCTGATCTATCAACTTTTGTTGGATCTTTACCAGAGAAAGCTCCTCCTCCGTGTGGTACCCATCCACCGTATGTGTCAACTATAATTTTTCTACCAGTTAAACCAGTATCAGCATGAGGACCACCTAATACAAATCTTCCAGTAGGGTTAACTAATATTCTTGTATTATCAGTTAAATATTCTTCTGGAATAATTGGTTTAATAACGTGTTCTATTAAAGCTTCTCTAATTTCATCTATAGTTACATCAGGTTCATGTTGTGTAGAAATTAAAACTGTTTCTACTTCAATAGGTTTTCCATTTTCATCATATTCTACAGTTACTTGTGTTTTACCATCAGGTCTTAAAAATTCTAAAGTTCCATTTTTTCTAACTTCTGCTAATCTATATGCCAATTTATGAGCCAAAACAATAGGTAAAGGCATCATTTCAGGAGTTTCATTTGTAGCATAACCAAACATAATACCTTGGTCACCAGCACCAATTTTTTCATATGGATCATCATCTTTAATTTCACCAATTTTTGCTTCTAATGCCTTATCAACACCCATAGCAATATCAGGTGATTGTTCATCAATAGATACTAAAACACCTGAAGTTTCACCATCAAAACCGTATTTAGCTCTTGTATATCCAATTTCTAATATTGTTTCTCTAACAATTTTTGGTATATCAACATAAGCTTTTGTTGAAATTTCACCAGCTACCATAGCTATACCAGTAGTTACTAATGTTTCAACAGCAACTCTTGAAAATGGATCTTTTTCCAATAATGCATCTAATATAGCATCGGAAACTTGGTCTGCTACTTTATCTGGATGTCCTTCTGTAACACTTTCACTAGTGAAAAGTCTCTTTTTCAACGTTCTTTTCCTCCTTTATATTTTTTATATTTTAATTCAAAATTATTTAACATTACTGCTTAAAACATATCGACATTCAAAATTAGATGTCCAAGTTATTATTATACCAAAAATATAAATCAATACACATCTAAAAAATTAATTTTAAAATAAAATCTATTGTATTTTAAGTTACATTTCTTTTACTAAAATAAATTTATATACTTTTACTGTACCCCAAATATCTTCTAAAATTAGTTCGGCTGGATTTCTATTCTTTAATGTAAAGGCAATTTCATTCCATCTATTAACCTTTATTGGAGTTATAAAAGATGATGAATACAATTTTAACCAATATGTGAAAATATTAGAACCATAACCAAACACAGAATTTGGTGAATATATTTCATCAGCTCTAATTGCATCGAATTCAATTTCATATACTAATTCATCATTTACACGTAAAGAAATTTTTCTAGGTATTATTTTTGTGTTATTTCCTATTTTTTCATCAGCTTTAACTTCTAATTTTGGTAAAGTTGAAAAAGGTATTTCAATTACTTGATCTTCTAATAAATTAAATGTTCTATTATTTGATCTAATTTCCAATGCTTCTAATACTCTAGGTCTCATTTCAATATAATCAACAAATTCTAAAGCATCTCTAACAATTTCAATTTCTTCATTTCCAGATTTTTTAATTTCTCTAACCTCAAAATGAATATGTGGAACATCAGCTTCTCCTGATTTTCCAGAAAGTGCTATTTCGTCACCTTTTGAAACTCTTATTTCACCTTCAGGGAATTTTATTTCTGCAAAGGAATTACCAATTTCTTTTGAAACTGAGTTTGCAATTTCATCAACCAAACCTTTAAAAGAACTTAAATGTGCATAAACAGTAATTAAATCATAATCTGGATGATAGATAAAAAGTGTATTTCCATATATCTCTTCATTTAACCATATTTTATATACATATCCATCTGCTGCTGAAACAACAGGATATCCTACTCTAGAATAAGATGAAAAATCTATACCTAAATGAAAATGTGGTTTATCTCCGGTATCTCTATATTCTCCAAAAGAAGATGTTAGATATGAGTCTATAGGTGGTAAAAATCTTTGAGAAAAAACAAAAATAAAACTTAAAAGGATTAAAGATAAAACAATTATTTTTTTCATATAATACCTCCCAAAAGATTCAAATAATTTTATATATCAAAAAATTTTATATAATAATAAAAATATTGTTTTATAATATAAATTCCAGAAGAGTAAATCTTCTGGAAGAAAGACACATTATTTTATTTATAAATTAATTTTGATTTTCTTGTTGGAAGATTTTTACATATTTAGCAGGAACAATCATTTTTATAGCGTGCTTATATACTAATGATTGTTGCCCTTTTTTTTCTAATAAAATTGTGAAATTATCAAAAGATTTAATAAAACCAGTTGTTTGGAAACCACCTTCAAAGTAAATCTTACACTCAATCTTATTTGTTCTTAATAAGTTCAAAAATCTTTCTTGCAAATTAAATTTTTCTGCCATTCCTAACTCCCCCTTAAATTAAAGATTTAATAATTTCAACAGGATTTGAAGTATTAGTTAAATTAATCCACGTTGCATTTTCATATCCTCTAAAATATATAATTTGCCTTCTGGCATATCTTCTTGTATTTCTTTTTATTAAATGAATCATTTTTTCATAGTCATACTTTCCCTCTATATATTCTAATACTTCAATATATCCAATAGTATTCAAAGAATTTAAGTTTTTGTTATAACCCATATCTATTAAATTTTTTACTTCATCAATTAAACCATCAGAAATCATTTTTTCAACTCTTAAATTAATTCTTTCATGTAATTCAGTTCTATCTCTATCCAAAATAATAATATTAAAATCATATTTTGATTCAATTTTGTGATTTTTAATTAAATCAGACATTCTTTTTCCAGAAACAATATATATTTCCAAAGCTCTAATACTTCTTTTTAAATCATTTTGGTGTATTCTTAAATAACTTTCAGGATCTACATCTTTTAATATTTCTCGTATTATACCTGGTTGAGAATTTTCTAGTTTTCTTAAATAACTTCTTAAAGTTAAAGAACTAGGTGATTCAAAAAACCCCTTATAAACTGCATCAAAATACAATCCTGTACCACCAGAAATAATTGGTATTTTTCCTCTATTTAATATATCTTCTATAGCTTTTAAAGCATCAAGTCTATACATATATGCATTATAATATTGATCAGGTTCAACAAAATCAATAAGATGATGTTTTATTTTTTGTTGTTCTTCATTTGTTGGTTTAGCAGTTCCAATATTCATATATTTATATATTTGTCTGGAATCACAAGATACAACTTCGTATTCATTTCCTAATTCAGTTAATATACCAGTTTTTCCTACAGCAGTAGGACCTAGTATTACTGGAATTTTCATTTTAAATAAATCACCCCATAGAATACACCAGAATTTTTACTTCCATCAATTTTATCAAATTTATATTTATCCCATATTGAATCTTTTACATGAGCTTTAATAATAACCTTTTCTTTAGCAACTCTTTTCATTTCTTCAATATCAGAAATTTCTAGAGAATCATATACTGCAAATTTTCTCAATGGATTTAAAGCAGAAGACTCAAATACAGGATTTTCAAACATAGGATCACAATATATAATATCATAACTTTTATCTTTTTGTTTTCTAATAAATCTTTTGTAATTATCATTTAAAATTTCTATTTTTTTAGCAGTTTCTTTCAACCATTTTATTTTATATGGATAATAATTTATACTTTCTTTAACAACAAAGTATATAGGAAAAGCCCCTTCTAATCCTATTAATTTACCATCTTTTAATTGTGAAGCTATTAATAGTGCTTCGCTACCAAGACCAAAGGTTAAATCTAAAACGGTTTCATTTCCTTTTAAATTCATATTACTTAAAAGATAATCTTTTTTATCTGAAATATAATTTTTCATACGTATTTTTACAATAGAAGGATGAAAGAAAAATTCAAAATCATCCTTCTTTACTTTAACAGTTAAATTCTTTTCAACAACAAAATATATATTGTCTGTATGTAAATGTCTTCTATTTTTATATATTAAACCATATTCATCAGCGAGATGTTTCGCTCGAATTAGTTGTTCCTTCGATGGTTTGTGGGACGTAGTTATAATTAATTTTTCCATTTTCTATAGTCACACCCTTTTCTTCTAACATTTTTTTTATCATATCGCGTTCTTTTTCTAATGAATTTAATTTTTCTTTTAATTGCTCAAATTCAGTTTGTGTTTTTTTATATTCATTTGATAATTGTGAATATATATATAGCATTCTTATCATTTGAATGCCAAAATATATTATCACAAATATTATAGCAAAATATATAAAGATTTTTCCAATATTAATACGTTTTTTCTTTTTTTTCTTTCCAACAACAAATTTTTTTCTTTCCATATTATCCTTTTAAACCCGATCTTGCAATACCTGCAACAAAGTATTTTTGCATGAAAATAAATAGAATAATAATTGGTATTATTGAGAATGTAGAAGCTGCCATTAATAAATTATACATTGTACCAGACTCTGTGGTAAATGTTTGTAATCCAACAGCTAAGGTTCTCATTTCTGGTGATTTAGTAACAATTAATACCCATAAGAATGCATTCCAACTACCGACAAATTTTAATAATGCACCGGTAATTAAAGCAGGCTTACTCAAAGGAACCATAACAGTCCATAAGAATCTCCAACTACTACTACCATCAATTTTAGCAGCATCCCATAAGTCATTAGGTATTGTCATAAATTGTTGCCTTAATAGGAATATAGCAAAAACACTAACAACCCAAGGAATAATTAAAGCATAATATGTATCTAACCATTTAAATTTACTAATAGTAATGAAGTTAGGAACTAACATAACTTCACCAGGAACCATCATAGTAGCTAAGAATAATGTGAAAATAAAGTTTTTACCCCAAAATTCTAATTTTGCAAAGGCAAACGCTGCCATTGCAGCAAAAATAATTTCTAAAATTGTTGTAGATGTAGCCATAAATACTGTATTTATATAATATTTTGAAAATGGAGCTGCATTCCAAGCATCAACATAATTTTGAAAAACATTAGCAAAAATTTGTTTAGGAGTAAATTTAGCTGTCATTTCAGGAACTTCATCAACAAACCATATTGCATATATATCTTTGAAATAAATTTCTATAGTTGAGTAATTCCTATAATATATCTTATCAACAATATCTGGTGCTTCAATAATATTAACCATAGAAATGGAATCTGAATATAAGTTATTAAATTGATCTATAATTTCATTATATTCTTTTCTTAAAACAGTTAATTCTCTTAAATTATCTAAATTTAAATTTTTCTCATTTACAAATTCAGAATCGAAAGTATTTAAATAATTTGATATATTACTTAAATCATTATATTTAGTTAAAGAACGAATAATCATTAAAGCTCTAGATAAATCTTCAGATGAAATATTTAATTTATCTAAAACCATATCATTATAATGATGTTCTATACCTAGTATAAAATTATCTTTGATATCTAATATATCAGCATTTGTATCAATGAAATCTTTAAATTCTTGTGGAATATTTGAATTATTTAAAGCATTTAAAAAGTTTTCTTTCATTTCATCTTTAGTTGGAATATTAAACTTTACAATTTTTGTATTTGAATTATTTGTTTGAATTTTTTCAAAATTATCATCAAAGAAAGTTTTGAAAATCAATGTATTCTTATTATATATTATAGGGTTATAAATGTTTTTTTCCAATATTCTATTTACATTTCTTAAATACATATCAGTAAATAATTTGAAATCGATAGAATCAATTTTTTCTAATATATCATTAATTTCATTATTTGAAATAATACCAGTTCCACGTGAATAATTATCAACTAAACTAATAAGATCAATAATAATAATTTTTAAATTTTCTAAATATGATTTTAATTCTTCTTTTTTATTTTCTTTTTCTTGTCTTACAACAGAATTATCGTTATCCTTGATTTTTAAATAAGGTAATCTATCTAATGATTTTGAAATAAAATTATCTATATATTTTACAGATCCCTGCAATTCTTTATTTAAATTTTTTAATATTTGTGATTTTTTAAACAAACCATTTGATGTAGAATATAATTTAAAATAAAAATTTTCAAAACTTTCTGGTGAAACATCTAATGAAGAAATCTCATTAGATATTTCTGGTATTAGAGCATAATTAACACTAAATTCTTTTAAATTATTAATTATATTTTCTAAATTATCATTATTAGCATAATTAAGTTTTGAAAACTTTAAAGTTACTTCTCCACGTCTAACCTTATCATCTTCTATACTTAAAACTTTTTTAAAATTATTATATTCATCACCAGTATTAGAAGCTCTAAATTCAACTAAACTTAAGCTACCTTGACTTCCAATAGATGTAGAAGGAGCATTTTTTAAAAATACAGAGATTTCAGATTTAAAATTTTTTGATGTCCATTTAGGTGGCCATTGTGCAATTTCTCCACCAGTTTTTAATGAAGTAACAACCATCCAAGCAAATGGCATAACCATTATAATAGCTCCACCTATAACTAATAAATATACAATTAAAAGTCCCATTGTATTAGCAAATTTATTCCAAGACATATTTAGACCCCCTTAAGAATCGTAATGTACGCGATTTTTTCCTGATATAAACTGTATAAAAGTAAATATTAGGATAATACCAAATAATACATAAGCTGCAGCACTAGCTTGTCCCATTCTTTGTTCGCCATAGAATTTTTCAAATACATAATATACTACTGTCAAACCGCTATTATTGTATGGCCCAGGGAGTCCTGAATAAAGAACAAAAATTTCAGAGAATACTTTAAATGCACCAATCATTGAAACTATTAGTATAAAGAATGTTGTTGGAGATAATAATGGCCATGTTATATATGCAAATTTTTGCCAACTTGTAGCGCCGTCAACTTCGGCAGCTTCATAATAACTTTTATCAATATTTTGAAGACCAGCTAAGAAAATAATTGAATAATATCCAACTAATTTCCATATAGAAATAATAGCAATAGTTGGAATAGTCCATTTTTCATCTTTTAACCATAGTACTTTTTCAACTCCAAAGAAAGATAAAATATAATTTAATAAACCATTATCATTGAAAATCCATTGCCAAACTAATGAAACAGCAACAACACTAGTAACAAATGGTATAAAGTATATTGTTCTAAATATAACCTTACCCTTTATTTCTTGATAGAATAATAATGCTATAATTAAAGATAAAAATATAGTAATTGGCATAGATAATAATACATAATAACTAGTGTTCCATATTGCTTTTAAGAAGTCTGCTTCTTCTTTAGCCACACTCAAAAATGTTATAATTTCTGGTATTTTTATAACATTAAAACCTACAATATATATACTAATAAATAAAATAAGTCTTAATAGTAATTTATCAGGAGTTCCTTCTACTTTTTTCATGGCTGCTATAACTACATATGAAAATGCTAACCATATGAATAATATCCATTGTAAAGTATAAGGTATATTATTCCAGAAAATAAAAGAAATTAAACCAATAATTGTATTTATAACAAATAGATTTTTAACTTTTTTATCTTTAATCCTATTTAAGTCTAAAAGTGTATTTATTAAAAATGCCACAAAGAAAACTATAAAAAATGTTCCTAAAAACGCTACATCAAAATTAATATCAACAGGATGTTTTAATTTAAATAAACTAGTATAGTTTTCAAGACCGATAAATTGAGGATTTGCCTGATTTTTAAAATCCCATTTAAAGAAACTTAAAATAAAAGAATATATAATTGGCCAAAAAACAAAAATAGATAAAACCATCATAGAAGGTAAAATATACAAATATCCAGTAATACTTTCTCTTGTTCTTCTCCAAGCATGTGGAGAAAGAAAGTATTTACTAAATTTCATAAAAAGAGTTAAAATTAAAGCAATACCTATTCCAATTAAAGGAATAAGAATCTCAGCTGGCATATAATCTCCTCCAATCTATAGATAAAAAATTTTTTAACACTAATTTTACCATATTTATTCACTAAAAATCAATTAGTCATTTTTTTCGATAAATCAATTAATTGTTTAATAATTTCATCAAATGAAGGATTTTCAAACACAGATTGCTTTAAAAAAGAATTAATATTATTAATTTCTCTTTTTGCTATATCAATTTTCTTATTAGTTCCCTCTTTATATGCACCAACTTCAATTAAATCCTTTGCATCATTATATGTAGCCATAATATCTCTTACAGTATATGCGGCGTCTAAATGTTCAGAAGAAACCACTGATGACATTAATCTACTAATGCTAGCTAAAACATCAATAGCAGGATAATGTGATGACTCAGCTAATCTTCTTGATAATATAATATGACCATCAACTATTCCTCTAACTGTATCTGATATAGGTTCATTAAAATCATCACCTTCAACAAGAACAGTATAGATAGCAGTTATACTCCCCTTATCAGAATTACCAGCCCTTTCTAATATTTTAGGCAATTCTGCAAAAACACTAGGTGTATAACCTCTTGTAGCAGGAGGCTCTCCAATTGATAGACCTATTTCTCTTTGTGCCATAGCCCATCTAGTCAAAGAATCAACCATTAACATTACATTATATCCCATATCTCTAAAAAATTCAGCAATAGTTGTAGCACTAAGTAAAGCTTTTGTTCTCATTAAAGCTGGTTGATCAGAGGTAGAAACTATAACTACAGATCGTTTAAGCCCTTCTTCGCCTAAATCTCTTTCAATAAATTCTCTAACTTCTCTACCTCGTTCTCCTATTAATGAAATAACATTTATATCAGCTGATGTATTTCTTGCAATCATACCGAGCAATGTACTTTTACCAACACCACTACCTGCAAAAATACCTATTCTTTGACCTTTTCCAAGGGTAATTAATCCATCAATAGCTTTTACACCAACTGGTAATGGTTCTTCTATTTTATTTCTAATTAATGGATTTGGAGGTGGTGAATATATTGATCTGTATTTATCAGTATATAATGGCTTTCCATCTAAAGGCCTACCAATTCCATCTAATATTCTACCTAATAAATTTTGTGAAATCCCAATAGAAACTTTTCTATTTAGTTTTTTTACTTTAGCTCCAACATATAATCCATGTACATCTTCAAATGGCATTAATAATACTTTATTTTCTACAAATCCAACAACCTCACATAATGAAATATTCCCATCTTTTAAATATATAGCACACAAATCACCAAGGGACACATCTGGTCCCTTGGATTCTATAACAACGCCTGTAATTCTATCTACAGTACCTTCTAAAGTGAATAAATCTATATCTTCAATTTTTTTGCTGATATTATTAAATATATCATTATAATTATTCAACATCTTTTAATTCTTCCTCTATTATTTTATTTATTTGTTCCAATATATCTTCCTTATTTATAGCAACATTACCCATATTAGTTTTAACGGTTATAGAGAAGTCTGGTAAGGTAATATCTTCTAAAATTTCAATATTATCAACAGACTTAAATTTTTCTAATATATCAGGAAAATCTTTCATAATATTAGAGCTAACATGAATTTTAATATAGTCAAAATTAGAAAATCTTTCTAATATTTTATTTAATGAATTCTCAACCCATTTTGGAGAAGAAAAAATTTCAATATTTAAAAATTTTCTAACTAACAATTTTAATATATTAAACAATAGAATTCTTGTATTGTAAATTTCTAAGTTAATAGAATTATTAAAATTTTCCAACATCATATTAAATTGAACAGAATATTGTTCAATCAAATTATTTATATCTTTTTGAGCTAATTCTTGACCTTCTTTTCTAGCTTTTTCTATTTCTTCAGCATATGCTAAATGTGCTTGGTTGATTATATTTTCAGCTTCTTCATTTGCCTTTTCAATAATTTCCTTAGCCTTTAATTCAGCTTCTTCAATGATTTTTTGTGCTAAATCTTCAGAAATATTTTTTTCTAATTCTTTAACTTCTTCAGGAGATTCAAAAACAACATATTGACCTTTTATAATACGTTTATTAAACAATTAATTCTTCTCCTCCTCCACCGGCAATAATAATTTCACCAGTTTCTTCAAGTTTTCTTATAACAGCTACTATCCTTTGCTGTGCTTCATCAACATCTTTTAATCTTACTGGACCCATAAACTCTAATTCTTCTTGAATCATTTGACTAGCTCTTTGTGACATATTAGATAATATTTTATTCTTTAATTCTTCAGAAGCACCTTTTAAAGATAAGGTTAAGTCACGAGTATCAACTTCTCTAAGTATTCTTTGAATTGTTCTATCATCAAGTTTAAGAATATCTTCAAATACAAACATTTTCTTTCTAATTTCTTCAGATAATTTAGGATCAGATTCAGATAATCTATCAAAAATATTTTTAGAAACTGTTCTATCAATATTATTCATAATTTCAGCTGTTGTCTCAATTCCACCAACTTGACTAAATGGTTGAGCAGCAAATGATGATAATCTATCTTTCATACGACTTTCTACCTCTTTAACAACATCAGGTGTAGCCCTATCCATAATAGAGATTCTTTTAATAACATCAACTTGCAGGTCTTCAGGTAAACCGGCAATAACTTGTGCTGCAGCTGATGGAGGTAAATAACATAAAACCAAAGCCACTGTTTGAGGATGTTCATTTTGTAATACATTGGTTATTTGAGTAATATCAATTCTTTTTAAGAAATCAAATGGTTTAACTTGTAAATTAGTAACAAGATTTTCAATGATTTTAATTGCTTGTTCAGGGCCAAATGCTTCTTCAAGTAATTTTTTAGCATAATCAACGCCACCCTCTTTAATGAATTCTTTGACTTTCATTAATTCAAAAAATTCATTTAATACCTCATTTTTTTCTTGATCTGTAATTTTTCCTAAATTAGCAACTTCTAATGTTAGCATTTCAACTTCTTCTTCATTTAATTCTTTTAATAACTTTGAAGCTCTTTCGGGTCCAACCAAAACTACCAAAATAGCAGCTTTTCTTAATCCTGATTTTACAGAATTATTATCAGGCATTATATCACCTCATTATTGATTAATCTATTGATTAATCCAATACTTTAATATTTCAATTACATCATCAATACTTTTATCAACAACATTAGAAAGTTTTTCAAAAACCTTTTGTTCTTCAGATATTTCAACAGTTTCAGGTTCTAATTCTTCAATAACTCTAGTTGCAGCTTCTTCAAGTTTTTTCTTTCTTTCTGATAATACTTTTTGAGCCTTTCTTTTCTTGTTAACATTTAGTACAGCAAGTACGATTAAGGTTAATATAATAATTAATAATACAGAAATTATAGTTATAACAGTGATAGTTTTAGTTTTTTTATTTTGCTCAATAATCTTTTGATATTCAACTTCTAAATCTTTATTAAACTTAGTAAATAATATATTTATATTATTAGGTGTTGCTCCAGTAGCCGTAGATATAGCGCTTCTAATTTGTTCTTTAGTTGTCTCATTTTCTGGTATAGGAGATTTATCTAAATCAATAAATACTGTAATAGATTTTGTTGATATTTCACCATTTTTATCTTCTGTAACCTTTTGATATATTTCATTAAAATCATAATTAATAATGCTTTTAGACGTTTTATATAAGTCGTTTCCTTGATTATCTGATGTTTGAGTTGTATATGGTGGAATATTTGAATCTGTACCAGGAATACTTGATGTACCAGAACTTGAAGAACGTTCCTCGCTTTCATTTTGTTGACTAACAATTATCCCACTTGTTTTATTTACAGGTTGAACTTTTTTAGATTCTTCTTCTATTTTTTGCCAGTTTAAATCCACTTCAGGAATAACAACAATAGCACCAACACCAAAAACTCTTTGTAAATTATTTTCAATTTTTTCTGTATAATATTCTTCAATTTTTCTTTTTAAATCAAATTTTGTAGCAGCATCAGCAATATTTCCTTCTGAAATAACCTGAGCACTAAGATTTCTAGAATTATTATCAACAACCTTAACATCATTAGGTTCTAAATTTTGAACAGCACCTGCAACAAAATCCATAATAGCTTTTACCTGTGAAGTATCTATAGTAGCTCCTGGTTCTAAAAATAATAATACAGAAGCTGAGGGTTTAGATTGATCAGCAGGTGTATAATATGTTCTTGTTGGCATTACAATATGCACTCTAGCATATTGTATACCTTGCATTGTTGAAATTGTTTTTGATAACTCACCTTCAAGAGCAATTTGATAATTAACTTGCTTATCATAGCTAGTTGCACCAAATCCTTGATTTTGAAGCAATTCATATCCTTGAACTTGAGTTCCTAAAACTCCATTAAGAGCTAATTTCATCCATAATTCATATTTATTATATTTCTCTGGTACTTGTATTGATCCACCAGGTCCAACTTTATACTGAATATTTAATTCTTCTAATTTTGAAATAATTTTTCCACCTTGTTGTTCATCAACACCACTTATTAAGACCTGATAATTAGGTCTTAAGTTTAAAAATATTAGAAGAATTAATAGTAATATAAATGTTCCTATTAATATAGAATATATAATTTTTTGATTTGTGGAAAAATTATCCCAATAATCTTTAATAACTTGAAAAATATTCATAACAACCCCCTAAAGGCTCATATATACACCAATTCTAAAATTTGAATTGAATAATACACCAAATTTAATATCATAAACGGAAAAACCAGTAATGATATTAAAAAACTCATTAATATATAACTTTAACCATAATCCATTTTTATTTTCAAGATTTAAATAAAAAGAATCTAAAGTTTTTAAATTATTTATAGAAACAATATTTTGATTCCAAGGATAACCAGTTCTTAGAAAAAAGCTATTATCTGTTGATGTACCTAATGCAAAATTGGATTTTGGAAAATACAATAATCCAAAATTAAAATTAAATTTGGTAATATTACTTTTTATTAATTCTATATTTTGTGTAGAATAAAATTCAAAGGTTTTATACGCTAAACCTGTAAATGTATTTAAATTCAAATAATTTTGTGAAACATTACCTTTGATTCCAAACAACATAGGGGAATAAATTTGTGTATTTTTATAATTTTTTTGAGCCTTTTTCACCTTATTATAATAATTTAAACCGTCAGAATTAATACCGTTTTTTAATACTGAATTTGGACCTTGATAATATGCTGCAATTTGAGATTTTTCAGATTGCAAAATTTTATTTAAATATGAATGATATATGGTTGCACCTGTTACATTATCAATTGGATCAAACAAATTGTCTATTCCTAAATCATTAGCAACTATAGGTTTTAATTGTAATAATCCTATAGCATTACTAGAAGATATAGCATGAGTATAATAATTTGATTCAACATACATTTGACCGCCAATTAATGTTCTATCTTGTGCCCATACATATTTTAATAAATCAGAAGAATTCATGTATGAATATTTTGATAAAAAGACATATTCAAAGTTCAAAAACATGGAGTCTGTATACAACTCCATGTGCAATCCTGGTTTATAGAATATCTTATTGTATATATCTGTAGCAAATATATTAAATGAAATAAACAAAAAAACTAGAAAAAAAAACCTTTTCACTAAATTTCACCTAATAATGCTAAAATAATATTAGCTATTTTTTCACCAGTTCTATTAGCGATTTCTATTACCTCTTCAGCGGTTACTGGCTTTAATTCTTCAGGTACAGCCTTATCTGTTACAGCAGAAAAACCTAAAACTTTTATACCTGCATGATTAGCAACTATAACCTCAGGAACAGTTGACATACCAACTAAATCAGCTCCAAAATTTCTCATCATTTTCAATTCAGCTGGTGTTTCAAATGTAGGTCCTGTAATTCCAAGATATACACCTGTATATACAGGAATACCTATTTTTTTAGCAACAGAAATAGCTTTTTCAGTTAACTTTTTATCATATGGTTCGCTCATATCAGGGAATCTAGGTCCCCATTCTTCACAATTTGGACCAATTAAAGGATTATCTCCCATAAAATTAATTTGATCAGTAATTATACAAGGGTTACCAACTTCAAAATTAGGGTTCATTCCACCAGCAGCGTTAGTAACAATTAATATTTTTATACCCAACTCTTGCATAACTCTAATAGGGAATGTAACCTCTTTCATTGTATAACCTTCGTAATAATGAAATCTACCATTCATTAGCATAACATTTTTACCAGAAATTTCTCCAAACATTAATTCTCCTTTATGACCTGGAGCTGTTGATACTGGAAAATTTGGAATTTCTGTATAAGAAATACTTAATGCATTTTCTAATTTATCAGCTATACTATGAAGTCCAGAACCTAAAACTATAGCTATTTCAGGTTTTTTATTAATCTTTCCTTTAATATATTCAGCAGCTTCTCTAACATTATTAACATATTGCTTAATATCAAAGTTCATAAAAACCCCTCCTGTTAAACCGTTTTATAATTAAATTATACCACAAAAATTCTATTCCACGTATCCAATAAAAGGTAAGTTTCTATATTTTTCATCATAATCCAAACCATAACCTATGACAAAATAATTATCTATCACAAAACCTGGAAAGTCAACGTGAATACCATGATCGTGAGCATTTTTAATAAGTAAAGAAGTTAATTTAATTGAAGCAGGATTTTGTTTTTTTAATTCATTAATTAAAAATTTAATAGTGTTTCCCGTGTCCACAATATCTTCAATAAGGAGAACGTGTTTTCCTTCTAAAGGTTCATTTGTCCAACTATTTACTGTTATAGAACCTGTTGAAGATGTTCCACCGTGATAACTGGATACTCTAACAAAATAATATTTCATATCATGATCTATATTTTTAACTAAATCAGAAAAAAAGTGAACAGAACCTTTTAATGCACAAACTGCAATAATTTCATCATCCACATCTTTATAATATTCCGTAATTTGTTTTCCTAATTCTTTAGCTTTTTCTAGTATTTCTTCTTCTGTTAATAAAACATTTAATTTTTTTGGATCAATATCCATGATTATTCACTCTCCTTTCTTAAAGAAACCTCACCAGCATAAACATTTTCTATTATTCCATTTTCAAACATAATTTCTAAATAGTCTCCATGTATTGAAACAATTTTACCACGTTTTTCATCATTTTGAGAGATGATTTTTATAAAATCTCCGTTTCTTATGTTAAGATTACTTATCCATTTTTTTGTGAAAATGGAAATTGTATTATTTTTAAAATATTTAATATAATAATTATAATATGCTGTAGAGTTTATTTGTTTTAATAATCTTTCTAAATTTAATTCTTTATTCTTTTCCTCTATATAACTAGTAGCAATATTCTTTAATTCTTCTGGAATACGGTTATTTACATTTAAACCTACACCTACAATAATAGCAGCAAATGTTTTTCCAGTATAAATTCCTTCTCCTAATATACCGCAAATTTTTTTATTATTTACTAATAAATCATTTGGCCATTTAATAATAGTATCAAGTTTGTATTTTTTTAAAACATCTTTAACAGCCATGGTATAAAGTCTTACATAATGCCAAGGATTCATAGGTCTATTTTTTGGTTTAAATAAGACAGAGAACCATAATCCACCTCGAGGGGATACCCATTCCCTTTTCATTCTTCCATATCCCCCAATTTGTTTTGATGCCCAAACAACACTTTCAGAAGGCAATTCCTTCCAATTTTCTTTTAGAAATTTATTTGTTGAGTCTATAGTATCAAAATATATTATTTTATCACCTATTATTTTTGATCACTACCTTCAATAGGGTTAAAAACATTTTCAATAGCTGGGAATATACCGTTTTTAACCTCTTTTGAATAGTTTTCAATAGATTCTTTAAACAAATCAAAGCCATTTAAATATCTTTTTAAAAACTTTGGTTCAAAATCTTTATTTAAACCAAGAAAATCATGCCATACTAACACTTGTCCATCACAAAATCTTCCAGAACCTATACCTATAGTAGGGATTGATAATGATTCTGTAATTTTTTTAGCCACGGGTTCTGTAACCATTTCTAAAACAATAGAAAATGCACCTGCTTCTTCTAATGAAATAGCGCTTTCAATTAATAAATCTTCTTCAGATTTTGATTTTCCTTTAGAAGATATACCAATTTGTTTATAAGATTGTGGAGTAAAACCAATATGTCCCATAACTGGAATACCATAACTCACCATTTTGCTAATTAAAGGAGCAATATGCTTTCCACCTTCTAGTTTAACAGCATCAGCACCAGCTTTTAATATGAGCCCGGCATTTTTAATTGCCTCGGCTTCTGAAACTTGATAACTCAAAAAAGGCATATCTCCTACTACAAAAGTATTAGGAGCTCCTTTTTTTACCGCTTTTATAAATATCAACATTTCATCCATACCAATTTTTACTGTGTCATCATTACCAAGCATAACATTTGATGCAGAATCACCAACTAAAATTAAATCTATTCCAGCAGCCTCTGCAATTTTTGCACTTATATAATCATAAGCAGTAATCATTGCAATTTTTTCTTTATTTTTCATCTTCAATATTTTTTTTATGCTCATATTCTCCCTCCTTAATTTGGTAGAGGATGTTAATAAAAAAATCGTATACATCTTGATTACCAAAAAATTTTTTAAATACTAATCCTTCATCTTCAATTGTTTTTAAATCATTTCTTGAAACAGGTCCAGTTAAAGCATTTTTAAGTCCTTTTTCTTTAATATTATTTAATGATTTAATGCTTAAATCTATTAAATGATCAATATTATCAATATCTAATTCATTATATATATCTTTAGCCATTTTTATTAATCCATATGAAAAATTAGATGTAATAACAGCGGCTAAATGATATAATTTCTTTTTATTTTGTGGTATTATAACATATTTACCATTTAAAATAGAAATAATTTTTTTTGCAAATTCAATCCCTTTTTCATCTCCTTCAATTCCCCATGTAATTCCCTTTATTTTTTCACAATCTATAATAGAAGAGAAAGGAAAATTTGGATGAATTGAAAAATGAGGTATCCCTTCAAAAAAAGAAGAATCTAAATATCCACTACAATGTCCTATTGCTATGATATTTGATATATCATATTTTTTTAAATTATTCCAAATAGGAATAATATTTTCATCTTGAGAAGTAATTATAACAATACCTTCAAGTATATTGTTATAATTATAATTTTTATCTACTAAAACTACATCATAATTTTTTTCTAAAAAGCATTTATATAAACTTTTTCCTACTTTTCCAGGACCTATAATATTAAATTTCATATACACACTCCGTTTTTAAATTTTGTTATGATATAATTTATTATACTACAAATAAATTATTGGAAGAATATATGAAAAAAAATAATATTTCTAGTATTTTATTTTTCTTAATACAATTAAATATTTTTGGAATATTTGGAATAGCACGGGCATATTTTGAAGATATAGATAAAAGGCATTGATATAAATATAGTAAAGTTACTGAAAAAGTAGACATTTATATTTATCCTTTCCTGATTTAATGGATTAAATGATATGGATATTTATTAGGTGGTATACATATAACAGAAAAAAGTATATAAATTTTTAACAGGATTAGTAATATTAAAATTACATGAAAAAGAATAATTAAATACTTTTGCGCTTAAGAAAAATTCAACGGGAATCTTGGATAAAAGAAGGAAAAATATAGAAATCATAATTTAATAGGTGAATAATATGAGGTTGAATGAGTATGTAAATAAATTTATAAAAAAATCATTATTTTTAACAATAATAATTATCTTTTTAATTACAACAATAATTATAACAATAGACTATTATCTAAATTTAAGAGATATTGTAAATACACAATATCATAAAATTAATGCTATTTTAAAAAATCAAAAGACGAGGATTTTATATAACTCTAAATTAATATCAAAAATATATTCATATTCAGTAAATGATTTTGAAGTAATCAAAAATATAGTTGATGAAAATAAGCTTGTTGTAAAAATAATAGATTACAAGCCAACATCAAATGAAATAAATGTATCTTATCCAGATAATTTTTTAAATTTAGAAATTATAAAATATATTAAAGAAAATATAGAAAATTTGAAAAAAGAAGTATCGTATTATAATTTTTCAGATTATATAATTTTCATAGTTCCATATAATTATATTGTTTTAGATGAAAATATATTTGGTGGTTTTTTATTAATGTACTTTAAAAAAGATTATTTATTAGATGAAGTTAATATAGTATTATCTAAAAAAGAAAAAATAGAAAAAAATATTAATAATATACTTAGTGTAAGAAAATATTTTGATTTTTATAATGAAGATTATTATTATGTTTTAAGTTATAGAAATGATTTATTTCTATACTTAATTTTATTAATAATCATGTTTTCATTAAGCTATATAATATATAGAATATTAAATAGAAGTATTTATGTAGAATTAAAAAAAGATATAATAGATGAAGTAGAAAAATTTTCAAATAATGTTATTGATAATAATAATATAGAAGTAGAATTGAATTTTAAAATTGAAGAAATAAATAAATTAAAAGATTCATATAATATATTAATAGACAAATTAAAGAAAGTAATAAATGAAAAAGATTTGGCATATGAGGAATTACAAGCATCTAATGAACAATTAATTGAAACAACAAATGAATTAGAAAATAGTATAAAAAATTTTGATACATTTTTTAATATTGTTTCAGATTTAGTTTTAAAAGATGCTGATGAAAAAACATTTTTTGATGAAATATTAAAAAAAATAATTGAATTAATTCCAAATGCTGATTATGGGAGTATAATTCTTAGAGATGAAGGGAAATGGAAGTATATATCTGCATATGGACATGATTATAATATATTAAAAGATATTAATTTTGATGAAAAAACATTTGTATATGTTGATAAAACAATGGAAATTGATAATATTATAGAAAAAGATAAATTAATCTTTTCAGAAGAAGAATTTAATAAAATAAAGCAAGCTAGTAAGCCATTTAAAAGAAGTATATTATCTCCTTTAAAATTAAATGATTATGTAATTGGTCAAATCTCATTAGATTCTAAAGAAGATATATCTTTTAGCGATGAATCTATAAAAATATTGGATACATATACTATGATATCTTCTATATTTATTAGATTAAAAAGATCATCAAAAACAGAAGGTCAATTACATAAGAATATTATATTAGCTTTAATAAAAGCGTTAGAATATTATGATAAATATACAAGAGGTCATTCTGAAAGGGTTGCTGACATAGTTTCTGAATTTTGTGAATTTTTAGGAATGAGTAAATCAGAAATAAAAAAGGCTTATTGGGCTGGAATTACTCATGATATAGGGAAATTTTTTATACCACAAACTATATTAAATAAGCCTGGAAGATTAAATGATGAAGAATATGAATTAATAAAACAACATCCAATAAAAAGTTATGAATTATTGGCAAGTAATCCATATCTATCTGAATATTCAAAGATAGTTAGACATCATCATGAAAGATGGGATGGAAAAGGTTATCCTGACAAATTATCAAAGGAAGAAATACCATATATTTCTCGTATTATTACCTTAGCAGATAGTTTTGATGCAATGATAACAATAAGACCATATAAAAAAGCAAAGTCTATAGAAGATATAATTGAAGATATAGAAAAAAATGCTGGAACACAATTTGATCCAGAATTTTCAGTAAATTTTGTAGAATTTCTTAGGAGGAAATATTTGTGAAAATAAAAGTTGAACCATTTGAAAGAATCCGTAAATTTGAGATAATAATTCCATTAATATATTTTTCATTGCTTATAATAGGAATATTAATGGTAAGGACAGCAACATATAATGAATCCATTGAAGAGAATTATTATAAGCAAATAATATTTTCAATATTAGGCATTATTTCATATTTTTTTGTATATTTTTTAAAGGAAAGAGTTATAAAAAATATTATTCCATATTTATATGGAATAACCTTTTTTTTGCTTATATATGTTTTATTTTTTGAAAGGGCAAGATATGGAGCTAGAAGGTGGATTAGGTTAGGACCAATTGGAATACAACCATCACATTTATTTTTAATATTTACTCTTATTATATTTGCGAAATATCTATCAGAGAGAAATAAAAAAGCATATTATTTACTATCTTTTATAACATTATTAGGACTAGGACTTATTTTTAAACAACCTGATTTGGGAATGACATTGTTTACATTTGGATTATGGTTTTTATTAACATATGTATCAGGCCAACATGAAAAAACATGGAAAACAGCATTATTTTTAATGGTATTTTCATCACCATTTGCTTTTTATTTTATGAAAGATTATCAAAGAGCTAGAATTATAGGTTTTTTATTTCCAGAAAAAAATGCAGCAGGTGTTGCCTATAACATGTTACAGGCAACAAGAGCTATCGGTTCTGGAGGTTTATTTGGAAAAGGATATTTAAATGGATTTATGAATCTTTCTAATTTTGTTCCTGAAGATCACAATGATTTTATAATTTCGGTTATTGGAGAAGAACTGGGATTTTTTGGTATATTATTAGTTATATCACTATATGCTATATTAATATATAGAATTTATATATATGCAAACAAAACACAGAGAAAATTTTGGAAATATATATATTTTGGTGCAATTGCAATAATATTTTTTCATGTATATGAAAATATTGGTATGAATTTAGGAATTATGCCAATAACAGGAGTTCCGCTTCCATTAATTTCATATGGAGGAAGTCAGATAATAACCTTTTCTATGTTATTAGGATTGGTAACAAAGGGAATAGCTACAACTGAAACATATAATGAAGAAAATTATTTAGATAATGAATAGGATGATATTATGATTAAAATATTTGTAATAGGAAAACCAAAAACAAAGTTTATAAAAATGGGAATAGAACAATATTTAAAATGGAGTAGTAAATATGACAGAGTAGAATTAATAGAATTACCTCTGTCTAATGATTTAAATAAACCAGAAGAATATAAAAAACAAGATAAGGAAAAATTTGATAAATATTTTTTACCAGATGTTTTTAAAGTAGTTTTAGATGAAAAAGGAAAAGAATTATCTTCTATAGACTTTGCTAAAAAAATAGAAACATGGAGAATAGGTAAAAAGAATATTTCCTTTTTTATAGGCGGTCCGTTAGGTCATCATGAAGATATAAAAAACAATGCAGATTATTTATTATCTATATCTAAAATGACATTTACACATGAAATGGCGGTTTTATTATTATTAGAACAATTATATAGAGCATTTAAAATAAATAATAACGAAAAATATCACTATTAGGAGGTATTTATGCATAAAAGGTTATTTAAAAAATTTAAGAATTATGAAGAAGTGAATAAATTTTTCCAAGAAGAAATAAAGGATGAAAAATCTTTAGAGATTATAAGCAAGGTTATACTTGAAGATGAAGATTCATCATTCGGTTTAGTAGAAGAGGATAGTAGAATTAGATTTATCAAATTTTATCGTTCTGGAAGCTGTGAATTATGTTATGAAGAATATGTAGATGAGACAAAAACAAAATTAGAATCTTGGAAGCAAAAAGCTCCAGATTTTAGAGACAATTCATTAAGATTAGAAATTATATTTGAAGTTAGAGAAAAATAGCCAGGAAATTAATCCTGGCTTATTTTTTTTGTAATAGAAAGCAATTCTTTAATATCATTTATAATATAATCAGCATCTTTTACTTCCTCTAAACCAAAACCATATGCACAACCTACAGAGAGAAAACCATTATATTTAGCAGCTTCTATATCTTTATGCCTGTCTCCAACCATAATAAAATCCTTATTATTATTTGATATTAATTTTAAAACATAATCTTTTTCTTTCCAATTATACATTTCTGCACAATGAGGAGAATCAATATATTTGTTTAATCCTTTTTCTAATAATGCATTTAAATATTTTATATTGCAATTTGAAAGTATATATAATTTATGTTCTTTTTTTAATTCTTTTAAAACTTCAAATGTACCATCAAAAAAAATATTATTTATATCAGTATTTTTAATTATTTCTATTTCATATTTATCAAGCAGATCAATAGCTTTTAATATTATTTTATTATCATTAGTTTTTAAAAGACCTTCAAAAATATCATCTATGGTATAACCTATATATTTAAATATTTCAGAATTTGGAATATTTGGATCATAATTTAAATCTTTTAAAACATTTCTAATAGCGGGCAATGCAATGTTTTCTGTTTTTACAAGTGTTCCGTCTAAATCAAATACAATATTCATAATTACCTCCGAAAATTCATAATTTTTTAATATAATTGCCAAAAATTATAGATAATTAATCTTAAATAAATTATACGGGATTTTTATATTAATGTAAAAAATATTATACTATACACAGAATTAATTAATTCCAGGAAGGAATTAATTAAAATTAAAAAATCATATGGGAGGGAAGAGTCATGAAAAGGTTATCTTTTTTAGTTATTTTATTAGTTGGTTTAGTGATTATAGGTATTTCAAAAGATATTGTCATAGGATTATCCATGGACAATTTAAGACTTGAAAGATGGCAAAAAGATAGAGATATTTTTGTATCAGTTGCAAAGAAATTAGGTGCAAAGGTAATTGTTCAATCTGCTAATGGAGATGATACATTACAACTTTCACAAGCAGAAAATATGATAGCTCAAGGTGTAGATGTATTAGTTATTTTACCTCACAATGGTAAAGTAATGGGAAGTATAGTAAAAGAAGCACATGAAAATGGAATTCCTGTTATTGCATATGACAGATTATTAATGAATTGTGAAGTAGATTATTATGTCACATTTGATCCTATAAAAGTTGGTGAATATCAAGCAAAATATTTAGTTGAAAAAAAACCTGAAGGAAATTATTTCTTATTAGGAGGTTCACCTACAGATAATAATGCATATTTATTTAGAGAAGGTCAAATGAAAATATTAAAACCATATATAGATAGCGGAAAAATAAAAATTGTTGGTGATCAATGGGCAAAAGATTGGCTTCCACAAGAAGCATTAAAAATAATTGAAAATGCATTAACAGCAACAAGAAATAATATTGATGCTATAGTAGCTTCTAATGATAGTACAGCTGGTGGAGCAATTGAGGCTTTAAAAGAACAAGGATTAGCAGGTAAAGTGTTAGTATCTGGACAAGATGCAGATTTAGCTGCATGTCAAAGAATTGTAGAAGGACTTCAAACAATGACAGTATATAAACCAATAGATAGCCTTGCAACTCAAGCAGCACTTATGGCTATATCAGCTGCTAATAAAATTAAAGTAATAACAAATGGATATGTTAACAATGGAGTTAAAGAAGTTCCAACATTTTTCTTAGAACCTATTCCTGTTGATAAATCAAATTTAGTAGATACAATAATAAAAGATGGTTTTCATAAATTGGAAGATGTTTATAAAAATGTACCTAAAAATGAATGGCCAGAAATCAAATAATAATAAATCAAATAAAGATGTATAGGGATGAAAACATCCCTATACATATAAAATACAAATCTAGGAGGGATATATTTGAATTATATATTAGAAACTAAAAATATATCTAAAGAATTTCCTGGTGTAAAAGCATTAAATAATATAAATTTAAAAATAAAAAAAAATGAATTACATGCAATAGTTGGAGAAAATGGAGCTGGAAAATCTACTCTAGTAAAAATATTATGCGGAATATATCCATATGGTACTTATAATGGAGAATTGTATTTAGAAGGAAAGTTAAAAAAATTTTATTCAACAAAGGATTCTGAAAAAGAAGGTATTTCTGTTGTTCATCAGGAATTATCATTGTTTGATGAATTATCAGTAACTGAAAATTTGTTTATAGATTTTAATAATATTAACAAAAATTATATTAATTGGAATTACTTAAATTTAGAAGCTAAAAAATGGTTGAAAAAGGTAGGATTGTCTCATATTGAACCCATAATTAAAGTAAAAGAATTAGGTGCAGGAGAAAAACAATTATTAGAAATTGCTAAAACGTTAGTTCAAAATCCAAAAATATTAATTTTAGATGAACCAACATCATCATTATCAAGAAAAGAAACTGAAATTTTATTCAATATAATTAGAGAGTTAAAACAACAAGGATTATCATTTATATATATTTCTCATAAGCTTGAAGAGATTTTTGAATTAGCAGATACTATAAGTGTCTTTAGAGATGGAAACTTGATTAATACAGATATTAAAGAAAATTATAATGAGGATAAAATAATCAAATTAATGGTAGGAAGAGATATAAAATATATGTATCCAATAAGAAAAATAAAGCCAGAAGAAAAAATTATTTTCGAAGTAAAAAGTTTTAATGTATATAATAAACTTGGGAAAAAAATAGTTAATAATATAAGTTTTTATTTAAGAAAAAGTGAAATATTAGGAATTTTTGGATTAGTTGGTGCTGGAAGAAGTGAATTAGTAAACAGTATTTATGGTTCATATAAAGGAAAATATAATGGCGAAATATTTTTAGAAGATAGGAAATTAAATATAAAAACACCTGAAGATAGTTTAAAAAACGGAATATCATTATTAACAGAAGAAAGAAAAACTTATGGAATTATTCCGAACTTAACAGTTAGAGAAAATATTTCTTTACTATATCTAAGGAATAAACTTTATGTAGATAAATATAAAGAGTTGCAATTAGTAAAGGAAAAAATAGAAAAATTAAAGGTAAAAACAAGTAGTTCAGAATCAAAAATAACTACTCTTAGCGGTGGAAATCAACAAAAAGCATTGTTAGCTAGAAATATTATGATTTATCCTAAAATAATAATAATTGATGAACCAACTAGAGGAATTGATATTGGGGCAAAATCAGAAATATATGAATTAATGAATGAAATAACAGCTGATGGATTATCAATAATTATGGTTTCTTCAGAACTCCCAGAAATTCTAGGAATAAGCGATAGAATTTTAGTAATGCATGAAGGAAACTTAGTTGCTGAGTTTGATAATACCAAAAAGGATATAACTCAAGAAGAAATAATGAATTATGCAGTGGGGGTGTTTTAATGAATAAATTAAAAAATTTAAAATTAAAAGAATATATGATGGTAATTGCATTAATATCTATATGGATAATATTTGGAATTTTAACTGAAGGCTTTTTTTTAAATCCAAGAAATTTATCAAATTTATTTAGACAATCAATATTTATATCCTTATTAGCAATAGGCATGGTTTGGGTTATAGTTTTAGGTGAGATAGATTTATCAGTAGGATCTGTAGTGGGTCTTAGTGGAGGATTATTAGCCATATTAGATGTATGGAAAGGATTAAATCCTATATTATCTTTTATAATTGTTATTTTATTGGGAGCTTTGGTGGGTATATGGAATGGTTTTTGGACAGCAAACAGAAAAATTCCAGCATTTATTGTTACTCTTGGAGGGATGCTAATTTTTAGAGGTATTTTAGTTGGTATAACAAAAGGTACGACTATAGGGCCATTAAGTAATTTTTATGAGGTTTTAGGAAAGGGATATATAGATAAAAAAATAGGATATATTTTAGGAATTATTGCAGCAATTATATTTACATTGTTTGAATTTAGAGAATGGAAGAAAAAAGTAAAATATAATATGACAAAATTACCATTTAAATATGAATTTATTAAATTAGTAATATATATATCTCTTATATTTGCATTTGTATATATATTAAATAGTTATAGAGGAATTCCTATATTCTTTTTAGTAATGATATTGTTATTAATTTTATTTCTATATGTATCAAATTATACAGTATTTGGTAGATATATATACGCATCAGGAGGTAATAAAGAAGCAGCAATAGTAGCAGGTATTAATGTAAAAAAAATAACTTTTATAGTTTTTATCATAAATGGGATAATGGCAGCATTAGCTGGTATATTTTTGACTGCGAGATTAGATGCTGCATCAGTAGCTTCGGGACAAGGAGCAGAACTTGATGCAATAGCAGCTTGTGTAATAGGTGGAACAAGTTTAATGGGAGGAATAGGAAATGCTTTTGGTGCAGTTATTGGAGCTATAGTAATGGCAAGTTTGGATAATGGTATGAGTTTAATGAATGTTCCAATGTTTTGGCAATCAATTATAAAAGGATTAGTATTAATTTTTGCAGTTTGGTTTGATATAGAAAGCAAAAAAAATGATTAGGAGGTAATAATATGTTTTTTAAAAATATAGATAAAATAAAATATGAAGGTGAAAAATCTCAAAATCCATTAAGTTATAGATATTATGATCCTGAAGAAGAGATAAAGGGAAAAAAAATGAAGGATTGGTTTAAATTTTCAGTTGCATATTGGCATACATTAAATAATAAAGGGATGGATCCTTTTGGATCTCCTACAATGAATAGACCATGGGACTTAAGTGATCCACTTGATTCTGCATATGCAAAGGTGGATGCTATGTTTGAATTTTGTGAAAAGCTTGGTTTAGAATATTTTACATTTCATGATGTAGATATAGCTCCAGAAGGAGAAACAATTAGAGAGTCATATAAAAATTTAGATAAAGTTGTTGATAAAATAAAAGAAAATATGAAATCATCAAAAGTTAAATTATTATGGGGAACTGCAAATTTATTTTCTCATCCAAGATATGCACAAGGAGCCGCAACATCGCCAAATCCTGAAGTGTATGCATATGCAGCTGCCCAAGTAAAAAAAGCATTAGAAATTACAAATGAATTAAATGGTTTAGGATATGTATTATGGGGTGGAAGAGAAGGCTATGATAATTTACTTTTAACTAATTCAGAATTAGAAGAAAAAAATTTTGCTAATTTTTTAAAGATGGTTTCTGATTATAAAAATAAGATAGGGTTTAATGGTGTATTATTAATTGAGCCAAAACCTAAAGAACCAACAAAACATCAATATGATTATGATTCTTTAAGCGTAATAGCGTTTTTGAAAAAGTATGGATTAGATAATGATTATAAATTAAATATAGAAGCTAATCATGCAACATTAGCAGGTCATACATTTTCTCATGAATTAAGATATGCAAGGTTAAATAACAAATTAGGTAGTATAGATGCTAATAGAGGTGATTTATTACTAGGTTGGGATACAGATCAATTTCCAACAAATGTATATGAGACAACATTTGCAATGTATGAAGTGTTAAAAAATAATGGTGTTGATGTAGGTTTTAATTTTGATGCAAAAGTTAGAAGAGCATCTACTGATTTATTAGATTTATTTTATGGTCATATTAGTGGAATAGATGCCTTTGCATTAGGATTGAGAATTGCAAATAAATTAATGCCTATAATTGATGAAATGGTGGAAAAAAGATATGAAAAATTTAATAATGATCTTGGTAAAGAAATATTAAATGGAGAAACTAATTTAGAAAAATTATCAGAATATATAATGGATAAAAAGGTTGAAAAAGTAGAATCTTTAAAACAGGAGTTATTAGAACTAATAATAAACATGCATATGTTTTAGGGGGAATAAATATGTTTCTTGGACTTGATATAGGAACAACAGGAATAAAAGCTTTAGTTGTAAATGAAAATGGAGAAGTTTTGGACACATTTTATAGAAATTTAAATATAATATCTAAAAAACCAGGATGGATTGAACAGAATCCGGAAGAATGGTGGGAAAATACAGAAAGCATTTTAGAAGAAGTAACAAAAAAATATAAAATAAATGCAATATCAACAAGCGGTCAAATGCATAGTTTAGTAGTATTAGATAAAAATGATACTCCATTATATAATTCAATATTATGGAGTGATCAAAGAACTTTTAAAGAGGTAGAATACGCTAATGAAAAATTAGGAGGAGAAGATAAAGTTTTAGAAATATTAGGTAATCCAATTCTAACAGGATTTACATTACCAAAATTACTATGGTTAAAAAATAATAATTTTGAAATATATAAAAATATTGATAAGATAATGCTTCCTAAAGATTATATAAATTATAAATTGACAGGTGTACATAGCACAGATTTTTCTGATGCATCAGGAACAGCAATTTATTCAATAAAAGAAAGAAATTGGAGCAATGAAGTATTAGAGGTATTTGATATTAATGAAAAAATTTTACCTAAAATAATAAATTCTAATGAAATTATCAGTACTGTAAAATACGATGAAACTGTTGTAGTTGCAGGTGGTGCGGATAATGCTTGTTCTGCACTAGGGATAGGTGTAATAGAAGAAGAGACAATGATAAGTATAGGAACTTCTGGAACAGTTTTAAAACCAATAAAAAATGGTAATCATGACAAAAGAATTCATTTGTTTGAACATGTTGTTCCTGGAATAAAATATTATATGGGAGTAATGTTATCAGCTACAAATACATTTAATTGGTTTAGAGAAAATTTTATAATAGAAGATTTTAAAGAAATAAATAAAAATATTTCTAAAGTTTCACCTGGTTCAAATGGGGTAATAGTGTTACCATATTTAAATGGTGAAAGAACACCACATAATGATCCATATGCAAAAGGTATTATTTTTGGACTATCAACATTTAATTCCAAATGGGATGTATTAAGAGCTATATATGAAGGTGTTTCTTTTGGATTAAGAGACTCATTGGAATTAATAAAAGGTTTAGATCAAAAAATAGGTGATATAACTATAACAGGTGGAGGTACTAATAGTATAGAATGGATGAATATTTTAGCAGATATTACAGGCCATAATTTAATAAAACCTAAGATAAATGAAGGTGCTGCATATGGGGCGGCAATGCTAGCGTATTCTGGATATTATAAAAAGGATTTAAAAGAAATTGCAAAAAAATGGATAAAATATAATAATAAAATTACCTATAAGAAAGAAAATAAAATTAATTATGATAAAATATATGAAAAGTATAAAAAACTGTATAAAGCAAATAAAGATCTATTTAAATAAAAGGCGGTGAGCTTTTTGAAAATCAAAAAAATTAGAGAATTACTAAGAGAAGAAGGATTAGAAGGAATATGGCTTAAAAACAATATAAACTTTTCATGGATTTTTAATGGTAGAGGATGGATTTCAATATCAAATGAAAAAGCGAGTGGTTCATTATTAATAACTAAAAATGATATTTATTTTATAACCAATAATATAGAAGAAAAGAGATTAATAAACGAAGAAATAACAAAAGATTTTGAACTAAAAATAATTTCTCATATGTGGTATGAAAAAGATATTGACATTGTAAAAGATATAGTATCATTGGATAAATTAGGAACAGATATAAATATTGGAAATAATATAGAAGAACAGATAAAATTAATAAGAATGGAATTTGAGGATATAGAAAGATATAAAAATGATGGAAAAACAGTAATGGAAATTTTTGAATCAACATTACTTAATATTACACCAAAGATGACAGAGTTAGAAGTTGCTGGCAATGTATACAGAGATTTACAAAAAGAAGGTTTTACATCATATGTTATATTAGTATTTTCTGATAATTCAAGAAAAGAATATAGGCATAATTTACCAAGAAGAATAAAAATAGGAGATAAAGGTTTTGTTTCTATTTGTACTACTAATGGAGGACCTATAATATCTTTAACAAGAGCTTTTTCTTTTTCTAACGATATAGATTATATAAAACAACATGAGTTAAATGCTAAATTAGAAGCTATGATTATAAATGAAACAAAACCTGGAAAAACAATGTCATATATGTTTAAAAAAATAAAAGAATTATATACTAAATTAGGATATGAAAAAGAATTTTATATGCATCATCAAGGAGGGATAATTGGATATAATACAAGAGAATCATTAGCATTACCAAATAATGAAATAATAATAAAAGATAAAATGGCATTTTGTTGGAACCCAACTATAACAGGAACAAAGTCTGAAGATACATTTATTTTAAATAATGAAAAAATAGAATTTATATCTTGGAATGAAAATAGTATGTGGCCAAAATTAAAATTTAATATAGATAATAATGTAATATATAGACCTGGAGTTATGATATTAGATTGAGGTGAGATTATGAAATATAATTCAGAAGAAATTAAAAAACTGAATATGAAAAATATTTTAAGAATTTTACATATTAATAGCCCTATTTCTAGAAATGAATTAGTTCATCTTACTGAATTAAGGCCAAGTAGTATAACAAGATTGACACGTGAATTAATAGAAAAAAATTATATATATGAAGTTGGAACTGGAGACAAGAAAACTCCAGGTAGAAAAGAAATATTATTAGATATTAATAAAAATGCATTTAAAGCATTTGTAGTAGATATTGGTGTTAATGAAACAGTTGTTGGAATAGGATATTTTAATGGAAAAGTTGATGTAAAAGAAAAATTTTTAACTTCAAAAAAACCAGAGGTTTTTTTTAAGAGGATACAAAAATTATATGAAAAATATAATAAAAAAGAAAAAATAGATACAATTTCTTTTTCAGTTCCAGGATTGGTAAATGTAGAAGAAAATATAATTTTATTAGCTCCAAATTTAGAATGGGAAAATGTAAATATAGGAAGTTACTTAAATGTTGATGTACCAATATTATCTGATAATGAAGCTAATTTATCTGTAATGGCAGAAAAATATCATGCCGAAGATCTAAAAAATAAAAGAAATATAGTTTTTATTGAAATAAGGGAAGGAATTGGAACAGGATTGATAATAAATAATGAATTATATAGAGGATTTACATATAATGGCGGGGAATTTGGTCATACTATAATAGAATTCAATTCAAAAGAAAAGTGTCATTGCTCAAATACAGGGTGTTGGGAATTATATGGATCAATAAATTATGCATTAAAAAATTATAATGGTATTTTAAATGGAAAAGATGCCATAGAAAAATTTAATAATTTAAAAAATAAAACAGATGCAAAAGAAATATTATTAGATTTAGCAAGGAATAATTCTATAGGGATTGCTAATATTATAAATTCATTAAACCCTGAAGTAATAATAATAGGTGGAGAATTAAATGATATGCCCAAATATTTTTATGAAGAGTTAATTAATGAAACAAAGAAAAAAATATTAAAAGTAGCATTAAAAAATACAATTATAAGGCCTACAATATTTAAAAATATAAGTTCAAATTTAGTAGGTGCTGGAATATTTTCAATTAATAAATTTATTGAAAAAATATAATGAGATTTCAACTATAAATAAGAAATAATTAAAATTTATTTTACTTATACAAAAGCCCCATCATTTATTAATTTTTGATGGGGCTTTGTTATCCATTTATTATTTTATAGTACTTCTAATATTTACTTCTAATTTTTGTTTTCCTTGAACATAAATTGTAATTTTATCAGAATTTTCTATTTTGCTTAAATAATTTCCTTTAATTGATAATAATTTCATAGCTTGACCTGAAATAACAATTTTTGTTTTTTCAGATGAGTTAATATTAATATCAAAAGTTCTATCAACAAATTCATTTGTTCTATTATCTCTTAAAATATTTAAATCAGCAGTTGAATTCCACGATTGCCCCAGGTTAATTTCTACCTTTGAATTAATATTTGTTTTTGGTAAATTTGAAACTTTATTAATAAACTCTTTATTATCTTTTTTAGTAAATAAGTATAATTTACCATTAATAATAGGTATTCCTAATCCATTATCTTTTGTATTTTCAAATTCTCTAATTATTGATAAATATCTGTTTTCAAAGGAAGATGAATAAAAATTAATATTTAAATAATTAATATCCTCGTATTTTTTTATTGTTCCTAATTTTATTACCTTAGAATAAACACCATTAAATGGAGTTATTTCCCCAAATTTGATAACAGCAGATTCATTAATAATTTCTGGAATATAGTCAGCGTTTATAGACATTGATTTTAAAGTTCTTTCTTGAACATGTATTTCATTAATAATTTCATCTATTAAATATACATTATATTTTTCGTCTAAAACACCATTAATGTTATATGTAACGAATAAGTCTCCATTTTCTTTTAAGTTATAAAATAAATCCCAAGAAATTGGTTTAGAAATTTGTACTAAACCTTTAATATTTTTAGCGTAGAAAACTTTATTATTTAAAATTTCTTTTAAATAATCTGATTCTGTTTTACACCAAAGACCTAAAAAATTATTATAAAAATATATATATGTTGGATTTAATGAATCCCTTAAAATTAATGGATTTGAACTTATTGTGACTATATAATTGCTAAGAGTTTCTTTTAAATCTTCATAATTTCCAACAATTTTATACTTAATATTTTCTAAACTACCTAAATTCACTGTATAATAATCAGCATTCTCAACAAATATAATATTTTCATCTGATTTTAGATTTAAATTCAATTCATCTGTCCAAGGATACTCTAAACTTAGAATTCCAATATTCTTAAAAATAAATAAATCATTTGATAAATCATTTGCAAATGAAAATGAAAAAATTAATAAAACAATTAATACAAAAGTTTTTTTCATTATATACCCCCTTTGGCTTTTAACTCTAAATATTTTTCTAAGGCTTTTTTGGCAATAGGTGCAGCAACATCAGAACCATAACCACCATTTTCGATAAATGTAACTATTGATACTTCAGGATTATTAGCTGGCATAAATCCTGCGAACCATGCATGAGGCGCCTTTCCTCCAGTAACTTCAGCTGTACCAGTTTTCCCTGCAACTAATTCTGGAAAATTTTTAAATACATGATAAGCAGTTCCTCCATCAGAACTGTTTCCAGGATATGTTGTAACTTCAATTAATCCCTTTAATATATTATAATAATAAACTTGGTTTATATTAAAATTATATACTAATTTTTTTTCATAAGGTATATTTTCTTCCGAAATATTATTTATATAATTTTTTAAAACATGAAATTTATAATACATACCTTTTGTTGAAAGTATATTATATAATTTTAATACGTTAATAGGAGTAAATTCCATATATCCCTGACCTATGGAAGTTAAAATAGTTTCTCCAATATACCATTCTAATCCAAATTTTTCTTTTTTCCATTCTCTGCTTGGAAACACTGAACTTATTTCACCAGTTAAATCTATATCTGTTTTTTCAGCTAATTTAAATGATTTAGCATATGCATTCAATGTATCAATTCCAAGTTTTAAACCAAGATTATAGTAATATAAATTACAAGACACTCTTAATGATTTTACTAAGTCAGTAACTCCATGCCCGAATATGTTCCAATCATAATACTCGGCAATTACATCACCTTTTGAATTTTCCAACTCAAATTTACCATCACAATTAATAGTAGCTTCAGGAGAAAAACCTTCTTCTAATCCAACTAAAGCGAAAAATGGTTTTATAACTGAACCTGGTGCATATGTAGCTGATATAGCTTTATTTATTAATGGTTGCTTTGTATCGTATATTATTTTTTTCCATTCTTGTATAGAAAGGCCAGAAGAAAATAAATTAGATTCAACAGATGGATAACTTACTAAAGCTAAAATTTCACCATTATTTGGATTAGAAATTATTACAGAGCTTGATTTTTTAGTTTTTTCTAATTCGCTATATATATATTTTTGAAGTTCATAGTCAATAGTTAAATAAATATCCTTTCCCTTAATAGGTTCAACAGTTTCCAATATTTTATCTATTCTACCGCTAGGTGTTATTTTGACAATTTGATAGCCAGGTTTTCCTTCTAAAATATCATTATAATATTTTTCGATACCATATTGAGGAACACCTTCAGAATTAACATATCCTATTATTGGATATATAGTATTATCTATATATTTTCTTATATATTTTTCAGAAAATTTAATACCTTTTATTTCAGATAATTGTTTAATACTTGCAGGAGTTAATTTAATAACTATTCTTTTTTGAAAAAGCAGTCTATCTATATATGTTTCAGGTGAATCGGAAATTGTTGAAAAAACCTTTTTTAAAATTTCAACATCTTTTTCAGAAAAACTATCATTATAATTTTCTATAATATATACTTTTTCATTCCAAGCTAATAATACACCATTTTTATCATATATATTTCCACGAATTGGATTTAAAGTTATAATTTTTGTACTTAATTCTTCAACTTCTTTAACATATTTAGAATGATTAATAATTTGCAAATAAAAGGCTCTTGAAATTAAAATAATAAAAGCGGTAATAAATAAATACACCAATAATTTAAATCTTGATTCTTTCATTTTTGTCAATCCTTCCAATTATTACAAAATGGGCAATAGATAATAATATTAAAGAAATAAATAAAATATAATTAAAGAGTACTTTGTTTAAAATACACAAAAATAATAGGGGTATAATAGAGCTAAACAAACTCCTATAATAACTTTTTTCTAAAAATTCAAAAATGTGATGTGAAAATATAATTAATATAAAAAGAATTATAGACATAAGACCAATATCAAATTTTGATGCGAAGTATATTAAAGTGTATAAAAAAGCAAAAAGATATAATTTATCTTTAAATATATATTGGACAATAAGAAAAGCTATTGGAAATGAAAAAAATAATACATCTCCCATCCATCTATCCCATGAAGTAGAAATTAAAGTTATGATTAAAATATAAATATAATTCATTATTTCACCCCAAATTCACTAAAAAAAACAATTGTAT
Source organism: Marinitoga sp. 38H-ov (assembly GCF_011057715.1). NCBI lineage: Bacteria > Thermotogati > Thermotogota > Thermotogae > Petrotogales > Petrotogaceae > Marinitoga > Marinitoga sp. 38H-ov. The sequence continues at coordinate 41,787 of NZ_LNGH01000006.1, read as the reverse complement.
TATCATTTTTATAAGGTTCAAAATAGTATAAATTATTTCCCTTAATATAAACGGTTCCCTTTAAAATGATATTTTTTTTAAACCAATTAGAGTTTGAAATTAATATATTAACATTTTCATTATTTTGAAATATAGAAAAGCCTTCAGGAATTTCAATTATAATATATCCATTTCCACTTTCTTTTATTAAAAATTCATATCCATTATAATTTCCGTATAATTCATTATTTCCCCAACCTAATTTTCTCACAATCTTATTTTTCTTAAAAGTATTTTCTACAAATCCTAATAATATACCTTCATTTGTGAAAGCAATCTCTCCTGTTTTTACATTATTATCACTTTTAACATAATAATATTTTATATCTTCGTTTATTATTATCCCTGGTATTAATGAAATATTTAATTCGTAATTTTCATTTTTAATTTCAAAGGTTATAGTATTATTTGATATTTGTTTTTCAAGGTCTTTCAAAAAGTTATTATTTTTTGTTAAAAGCAAATAATTATTTCTAATATCCGAAAAAACAATATCCAGAGGATAATTTACTCTGGATATTATATTGTTAATATTTGGATATAATGTAGAAATTATAGATATAAACAAGAGTATTAAAATATAAAAAATACCTTTTTTAAACATATTACTTTTGTAATTTTGCTAAGTTTTCTAATATTTTCACTTTATCTAAAACCATACCAGCACCTCTAGCTACTGCAGTTAAAGGATCCTCTGCAACAATAACCTTTATTTTAGTTTCATGTTCAATTAATTCTTTTAATCCTCTTAATAATGCTCCGCCACCAGCTAAATATATACCTTTCATAACAATATCTGTTAATAATTCAGGTGGAGTTTCTTCCACTGTTAATTTAATTTGTTCAACAATTTTTGACACAGGATTGTTAATAGCTTCTCTTATTTCATATCCTTTTAAAATAATATTTTTTGGAAGGCCTGATAAAATATCTCTACCAATTATTTCTATTTCTTCGTTATCATATTCTTCATTAGGCCAAGTATTACCAATCTTTTTCTTTATCTTTTCAGCTGTTCTTTCGCCAATTAATAATCCTGTTTTATCTTTAACATAATTTATTATTGATTCATCTAATTCATCACCAGCAATACGAATAGATTTAGATACAACTAAATTACCTAATGAAATTACAGATATTTCTGTAGTACCCCCACCAATATCAACAACCATATTTCCTGATGCTTCCTCTACATTTAGTCCAATACCAATTGCAGTAGCCATAGACTCTTCTATTAAAAATGCTTTACCCGCTCCAGCATCTAATGCCGCCTTATACAAAGCATGTCTTTCAACCTCAGTAGCATCAGTTGGAACACCAACAACAACAGTTGGTTTAAAGAAAGTAAAGGATCCAACAGCAGCATTAATAAAATACTTTAGCATAGCTAAAGAAGTATTATAATCAGCAATAACACCATCTTTTAAAGGTCTAATTGCAATAATATTTGCAGGTGTTTTTCCAATCATTTTTTTTGCTTCTTTACCTACTGTTAATATTTCTTTTGTATCTTTTTCAATTGCAATAACAGAAGGTTCATTTACAACTATACCTTTTCCTTTTACATATACTAAAGTGTTAGCAGTTCCTAGATCAATACCGATATTTGCTTTACCAAAACTTTTTTTCATTTCAAATCCTCCTGATTATAATTTTAAAAAATTATATCATAAAATAGTTAATATTTTATACAATTTTTCTATAATTCCCATGACAAAAAGCAATTGCTAATGCATCTGCAGCATCATCTGGTGTCGGGTTCTTTTTTAAATTAAAAACAACCTTTAACATTCTTTGAATTTGTCCTTTCTCTGCTCTTCCATAACCTGTAATTGATTGTTTTACTTGGTAAGGAGTATATTCAAATATTGGAATGTTAGCCTTTTGTAAAGATAATAAAATAACACCTCGAGCTTCTCCAACTTCAATAGCTGTTTTAACATTTTTAAAAAAGAACAAACTTTCAACTGCAGATTCATCAGGTGTATAATTAGAAATTAACTCATTCATTTTATCATAAATTTCTACCAATCTTGAATTTAAATCCGCTTTTTTATCTGTTTCAATTACACCAAAATCAATTAATTTAAAATTATTTCCTGTTTTATCAATAATTCCATATCCTATTCTACCATACCCCGGATCAATTCCTAGAATCCTCATAATCTAACACCTCATTCAAATAATATATTTTATTATATCATATGAATTTATGTTTTGTGATATAATTAAAATATAGTTAAAACGATATTTTTATGTGTGGGGGGAGTGAGACTTTTGATTGCAATAATTGGAGGGGGAATTGTTGGTACCTTAATTGCAAGAGAATTGAATAGGTATGTTGAAGATGTATGGCTTTTTGAGGCAAAAACCAATTTTGGTATGGCTGTAACAAAATCAAATTCAGCTATCTTACATGGGGGATACGATGATCCTCCGGGAAGTTTAAGGGCGCAATTATGTTACAAGGGTAATCAATTATATACTAAACTTCAAGAAGAATTACATTTTGATTTAAAAAGGGTTGGATCTCATGTTGTAGCCATAGAAGATGAAGAAACAAATTATATATATAATTTATTAAAAAAAGCGGAACAAAATGGCGTTAAAGAAGTTAGAATAGTAGAAAAATTAGAGTTATTAGAAATGGAAAAGAATATAAATCCAAAAGCCAAAAGATCATTATTTTGTGAAATTGCAGGGATTTTTGATCCTTGGATTGTTGCTATACAAGCTGCTAAATCAGTTAGGGTTAATGGCGGAAGAACATTAATAAAAAAAAGGTTAGTAGAAGTTGAAAAGAAAAATGGAAAATTCTTATTAAAATTCCAAGATAAATCTGAATATTTTGCAGATTTAGTTATTAATGCTGCTGGATTATTTGCCGATGAAGTTGCAAGATTATTTGGAGATGAAGTACCAGAAATTTTTCCAGTAAAAGGAGAGTATTTTTTACTTTCAAAGGATTATAATTACGTTAATTCAACAATATTTCCAGTGCCAACTGGAATTTCTAAAGGATGTTTGGTTTTACCAACTGTAGATGGTGGTTTTTTGGTAGGACCAAATGCAAATAGAGTCTTATCAAAATATGACACTGCTACTACAAGAGAAGGATTAAATGAAATAAGAGAAAAAGGAATGAAATTAGTTCCGAATCTTAATTTTAGAAGACATTTAGTAAAAACTTTTGCTGGATTAAGACCAGAAACTGAGAAAAAGGATTTTTATATAAATGTTGGAAAAAGTGGGGCAATACATGTATCTGGTATAAGATCACCAGGATTAACGGCGGCACCAGCTATAGCAAAATATGTAGTAGAATATTTGATACAAGAAAAATTAGGTATAAACCTTTATTTAAGAGAAAATTATATATCTAATATAGAAAGAACACCACATTTAGTTCATATAGATAGAAACGAATGGAATAATATTATACAAAAAGATCCAAATGCCGGAGAGATGATTTGCCATTGTAATAAGGTGACTAAAAAGGAAATAATTGATGCTATTAATAATGGAGCTAGAACACTTGATGATATCAAATTTATGACAAGAGCTTCATTTGGAGAATGTCAAGGTGGATTTTGTACAGCTAAAATATTAAAGATATTAGCTGAACATACAGGTAGAGATCCAAGAGAAATAAATCAAAATGAAGATGGAAGTTGGATTGTTAATGCGAAGGTGAGAATATGAAGTATAATACAGATGTTGTAGTAATAGGTGGTGGAGCAGCTGGTATGGCTGCAGCATATAGTGCAAGGGAGAATGGTGCAAAAGTAATATTATTAGAAAGAGATGAAGATACTGGCGGAGTATTAAATCAATGTATTCACAATGGTTTTGGATTACAATATTTTAAAAAGGATTTAACAGGACCAGAGTTTAAAGAATTTGCTAAAGAAAGACTTAAAGATATAGATATATTGTTTGGAACATATGTTTTGGAAATTAGAAAAGACAAAACAATAATATTTGTTGATAAAAGAGGAATTCATGAAATACAAACCAAGGCTTTAGTGATGGCAACTGGAGCTAGAGAAAGACATTTAAATTCATTACCAGTTCCTGGAAAAAGAATTACTGGTATATTTACAGCTGGACTTGCTCAAAGGTTTATTAATTTAGAAAATTTAAAACCAGGAAGTAAGGCTGTTATTTTAGGATCAGGAGATATAGGTCTAATAATGGCAAGAAGATTAACTTTAGAAGGTATAAAAGTTGAAGCGGTTTTGGAAATAATGCCATATCCTGGTGGATTGGAAAGGAATGTTCAACAATGTTTGAAGGATTTTGGTATTCCGTTATACTTATCACATACAGTAATAGCTGTTGAAGGAGATAGAAGACTTCAAAAGGTTATTGCTGCGGAAGTTGATTATAAATGGGATCCAATTCCTGGCACTGAAAAAGAATTTGAAGTCGATACATTAATTACTTCTGTTGGATTAATTCCTCAAATTAAACCTGCAGATTTTTTAGAAGCAGATCCTGGTTTTATAGTTTCAAATACTAATCAAACCAGTGAAGATTGGATTTTTGCTGCAGGTAATTGTACAGTAATATTTGATTTAGTAGATTATGTTGCTAAAGAAGGAGAAAAAGCTGGTAAATATGCAGCATTATATGCAAAAGGTGAATATTCTAAAGGGAAAAAAGTAAAAGTAAGAAAAGGTGAAAATATAGGAATATTACATCCATCATATATAGATCCAACACAAGAAAGTACTTTGTATATAAGGGTATCAAAGGTATTTGATAGGGCAAGTATAAAAGTAGAACCATTGGGTGTAGAAGTTATAGAAAATGAAGCAAGGCCTCCAGAAATGGTTGTAATTAAATTAAAACCATTTGATGAAAATATAGATGAAATAGAGGTGATGGCAGATGAGCTCATCTCAAAACTTGGTTAAAGAATTAACTTGTGTAAGATGTCCATTAGGATGTAAAGTTAAAATTGAGTATACAGATGAATTAGAAGTTATTGATGTTTCTGGAAATAAATGTCCTAGAGGTAGAGAATATGCAATTCAAGAAATAAGCGATCCGCATAGAATATTAGTTACCAGCATAAAAGTAAAGAATGGAAAATATCCTTTAGCATCTGTTAAAACATCCGAGGCTATACCGTTGAGATTATTTGAAGAAGCTATGAGTATTATTGAAAAATTAGAGGTAGAAGCACCTGTAAAAATGGGCGATATAATAATAGAAAACTTTTTAAATACCGGGGTTAATTTAATTGTAACCAGGAGTATTGAAAGGTTGTGAAACATGGATCCAAAAAATGCTATTATAGAAACATATTCTAAAATATCAGATTTAGTAATGGAGTTAAGTTCTTTAAGCAGTTTAACTCAAATTGAAGAAGCTATTAATTCAATAGTTGGAAAATTGATACCTATAACTTATGAGTATTTTTTAAAACCTAAAGGTGAAGAATATATTTTATTAAATGAAAACAGTAATATAACAGATGAAATCAAAGATTTAGCTGCTTGGGCAGCTAAATCTTTGAAGATATCTGTGTTTTCTTTAGAAAATGGGGAGCATGCATTAATAATACCTTTTTCTAAATCTCAAAAGTTATTATTATTGTATATAGGAATAACGTCTGAAGAAGAAATTTCAAATGAAATAATGTTATTTTTAAATGTTATGAGTTTTTTAACAGCAGCAATAATAGAAAACTTAGAGTTGTATGAAGAGATATTAAAAACAAATGAAATAGTAGAAAATAATAGGAATTTTTTAAATCAAATATTAAATTCAATGATAAGCGGATTAGTTGTATACGATAAGGGGTATAATAAAATATTTTTTAACTCAAAGTTTGAGAAATTTGAAGAAAAATATGGAAATAATTTGATTGAATTTATAAAAAGTGAATTGATAAACTTAGAAATTATTGGTGAAAAACTGACACGTGAATATGAAATTAAAGATAATTATTTGTCTATAGACTTTTTGAAAAATACAGATGAAAATTATTTAGTAATAATTTCAGATATTACAGGTACAAAAGAATTAGAAAGATTAAAGAAAATAGATCAAATGAAAACAGAGTTTTTATCCACCGTATCTCATGAATTAAGAACACCATTAGCTGCAATAAAGGCATATTCTGAATCTATAATCGATAGTTTAGAAATATTGGATACAGATACATTAAAAGATTTTATGACAACTATTTTAAATGAAGCGGATCATTTACAAAATATATTAGATGAAATTTTGGATTTTTCAAAATTGGAAATGAAAAGTGTAAATATAAAAAAGGAAGAGTTTTCTATAAACGAATTAATAGAAGAAGTATATTATGCAAATAAAAGTAAAGCAGAATCAAATGATATTAAAATTTATAAGGTTTTACCAAAAGAAAATATAATTGTTAATTTAGATAGAACAAGAGTAAAACAAATATTGTCTAATTTATTAGATAATTCTATTAAATATTCTGATAAAAGAAAAGAAATGAAATTTATAAAAATAACACTTAAAAATGAAGAAGATAAAATATTAATTTTAGTAGAAGATAATGGAATTGGCATTCCTAAGGAACATCAAGATAAAGTTTTTGATAAATTCTATAGAGTAGATTCATCTTTAACATATGAAATTTCTGGTACTGGAATTGGATTATCTGTAGTAAAAGAATTAGTTGAAATTCAAGGCGGAAAGATATGGTTAAAAAGTGTGGAAAATAAGGGAACTAGATTTTATATAGAATTTAAAAAGGGAAAGTGAAAATATGGCAACAATAAAAGAGATTTTAAAGAAAGTATCAGAGTTACCAACACCTAATTTTATACTAAAAAGAATAATGGATATAGCATCAAATCCTTCTTCTAATACTAAAGAATTAGAAAGCGCTGTTTTACAATCACCACCATTAGTTGCAAAAATATTAAAACTTAGTAATTCAGCGTATTATGCTTTACCAAGAAAGATAACCAAGGTATCACAAGCTATTAATATACTAGGGTTTAAAACGGTAAGAAATTTAGCAATGGGTATATTCGTTGCAGAATCATTTTTTAAGAGAGAATTTGAATATTTGGATTCTAAAAAATTTTGGCAACATAGCATGGCTGTAGCTGTTGCTTCTGAACTATTATCTCAAGTGGTAAATTATCCTGATAAGGAAGAAATATTTTTAAGTGGAATGTTACATGATTTGGGAAAAATTGTTATGGGAATAATAACTCCTGAAAACTTAGAAATGGCTTTAAATGTTGCAGATCATAAAAAGGTGTCATTTCACAAAGCGGAAAATATGTTAAATATGTTGGATCATCAAACACTTGGAAAACAATTATTTCAAGATTGGAATTTACCAGAAAATGTAATTTATACCGCTGCACATCATGATAATCCAGAAAAAATAAAAATAGATACATATACCATGAATATATATATTGTCCATTTAGCAAATATTTCTATAAATACTATATATTATGGATATTCTGGTTGTTATGATATACCTGTTCCATCAGATGTAGTTTGGAATAAGTTTGATATGAATTCAAAAAAATATTTAAATTATTTAAATGAATTAGAAAAAAAATTAGAAGAATCAAATGATTTTATTAACTTAGACACATATTTGGAAAATCAGGAGGATGAAGAAAATGGCTAAAGAATATAGAAAAGAAATGATAGAATCTGAAATATTAAGGTTAGTAAATACAAATATTTCAAATTTAAGGGATCCAAGAATACAAGATAAATTAATTTCAGCAACAAGGGTAGAGTTATCAAAGGATAAATCATATGCAGATATATATGTTTCAGTATTAAACGGAGATTTAGATGAAGTAATAGAAATATTAACTAAAGCTAAAGGTTTTTTTAGAAGTTTAATATCTAGAAATATTAGAATGTATAAAATACCAGAAATTAGATTTCACAAGGATAAAGGGATTGAGGAAAGTATAAAAATACATAAATTATTAAATGAAATAAAAGGTGAAACTGATGAATGATGGTTTCATTTTAATTGATAAACCAGCAAATATAACTTCGCATGATGTTGTTAATATAATAAGAGAAAAATTTTCCACAAAAAAAGTAGGTCATTCAGGTACATTAGATCCATTTGCTACTGGATTATTGATTTTAGGAATTAATAAAGGAACAAGATTATTAGAGTACTTACAACATCAAGATAAAAAATATTATGTTAAAGCTAAATTGGGTATTATCACAGACACTTATGATATTACTGGTGAAGTTAAAGAAAGGTACGAAGTTCTCAGTAATCATATTGATGATTTAGAAAAAGTTATATTATCTTTTAAAGGAAAGTATTTGCAAGTTCCTCCAATGTATTCAGCTAAAAAATATAACGGAAAAAAATTATATGAGTTAGCACGTGCTGGAAAAATTATAAAAATGCCACCAAAAGAAGTTAATATATATAGTATAGATAACATAAAAATATATGATAATGGTGAGTTTGAATTTGAATGTAAAGTTTCATCTGGAACATATATTAGATCATTAATTATGGATATTGGATATAAAATTGGAGTAGGAGCAGTAACTACAGAATTAAGAAGATTAGAAGTTGGGAAATTTAATGTAGATGATGCAATTAAGTTAGATAACATAACAAAGAAAATTATACCAATGATAGAAGTTTTGGATTTTCCTAAGATTATCTTAAATAAAATTGGAATTCAAAGGGCATTAAATGGTAATCATATTTTTTTAAATCATATTGATAAATACGAAGATTTTAAAAAAGATGATATAGTCTCTTTAATAGATGAAAAAAATAATTTAATAGCAATTTCAATTGCAGAAAGAAATTCAACGTTTTTGAATACATTGGAAAAACATGATAGAAATGAAAGAATATTTAAAATAAAAAAGGTATTTAAATAATCAAAAAAAATTAGAGGGTGAAAAAATGATTGGAAATCATCCTTATGTAAAATGGGCAATAGAATGTATAGAGAATTATATAAAATATGGAAGAAAAATAGAAATAAAAGAAGATTTACCTGAAGAATTATTAATAAAAAAATCAGCGTGTTTTGTTTCCTTGCACACAATGGATGGTGATTTAAGAGGTTGTATAGGGACTATAGAACCAATATATGACAATTTGGCAATTGAGATTAGAGAAAATGCTATAGCAGCGGCTACCAGAGACTATAGATTTACTCCTTTAACAGCAGAAGAATTAGATAACATTGAAGTAAGTGTTGATGTATTAAGTGAACCAGAATATATTGAATCTGTAGATGAATTAGATCCAAATATATATGGAGTTATAGTAGTTAGTGGATTTAAAAAAGGTGTTTTGCTTCCTGCGCTTGATGGAGTAGATACAGCTGAAGAACAAATAAGAATTGCGAAATTAAAAGCAGGAATTTATTCAGAACCATATGAAATATATAGATTTACAGTTGAGAGGTATTTTTAAGGTGAAAAAAGCCTATTTTTTTGAAAAAAATTCTAATATAAAAAACTCTAATATAAAATGTAAATTATGTCCTCATAATTGTGTAATAGAAGAAACTGGTATTTGTAAAACCAGGAAAAATATTAATGGTGAATTATATTCATTAAATTATGGAGAAATTACTGCAATTAATATAGATCCTATAGAGAAAAAACCCCTTTTTCATTTCTTTCCTGGTGAAAAGGTTTTATCTATAGGAACTTGGGGATGTAATTTCAAATGTGAGTTTTGTCAAAATTTTGAAATATCACAAGAAAAACCATATGGGATATATAATATAAATCCTGAGGATTTAGTTAATTTAACCCTTCAAAAAAATGTAAATATAGTAGCTTTTACATATTCTGAACCTATAGTTTGGTATGAATATGTATATGAAACATCGAAACTATTAAAAGAAAAAAATATTAAAACTGTATTAGTTACTAATGGGTATATAAATAAAGAGCCATTAGAAAAATTGTTACCATATATAGATGCAATGAATATTGATTTAAAAGGTTTCAATGATAATTTTTATAGTAAAATAATAGGTGGGAAAAAAGAGTATGTAATGGATACTATAAGATTATCATATGAGAATAATGTGCATATTGAAATAACTACCTTAGTAATTACTAATGGAAATGACAATTATAATGAATTAGAAAGTATGTTTAAATGGATAAGTTCTATATCAAAAGATATACCACTTCATTTAAGTAAATATTATCCAATGTATAAATATAATAATCCTCCCACTAATTTAAAGAAATTGGAAGATTTATATTATATAGCAAAAAAGTATTTAAATTATGTTTATTTGGGAAATGTATGGAATAAGGAATTTGAATCAACATATTGCCCTAAATGTAGAACATTATTAATAGAAAGAAAAGGATATAATATAAAATTAAAAAATATTGATGAAAAGGGAAGGTGTAAAAATTGCTTAAAAGAAATACCAATAATTTTTTAAAGTATAAAGGTATATTATATATAATAATACTAATTATATCAATTTCCTTAATTTTATTTTTTGTTTTTCACAAACCATTACCAAAGTATTATAGTAAAAAGGATTTTGCAATGGGAACATGGGTTAATGTAGTTGTATCTGGCGAGAAAATAGATTCTGAAAAATTAGCAGATATAGCTTTTGATGAAATGAGTCGTATTGAAAAAAAATTTAGTAAAACAATTGAAAATAGTGTTATTTCTAAATTAAATAAGGAAAGAAGCATTATTGCTGACAAAGAAACATTATTTCTAATAAAGGCTGCAATTAATTATGCGGATTTAACAGGAAGTGCATTTGATCCAACAGTAGGAGAATTAATAAAAATATGGGGATTTGATGATATAAATAATGAAAAAAGAATACCTACTCAAGATGAAATAAAAACAGCATTAGAAGGTGTAAGTTATAAGTTTATAAAAATAGAAGGAGATAAAATATCATTGTTAAATGATAAAACAAAGATAGATTTAGGTGGAATAGCAAAAGGATATGCAGTAGATATGGCAGTACAAAAAATAAAAGAATTAGATCCAAATGCTACTGGATTTATAGATGCAGGTGGGGATATAGGTATAATTGGACCAAAATTTGGTAAATTTCCTTGGGTAATAGGAATTAGAGATCCTGATAAAGGACCATATGATATAAAAGAACAAATATATTTAAAAGAAGGTGCAATAGTAACCTCTGGAAATTACGAAAGATTCTTTGTAAAAGATGGTGTTAAATATCATCATTTATTAGATCCTAAAACAGGATACCCTGCAAATTACTTTAAAAGTGTAACTATTATATCTGATAACGCAATGAAAGCAGATGCTATGTCTACAGCTATATTTATTCTAGGAGATAAATTGATAGGTTTAGATTCAATGACAAAATATGGAATACAAATATACGGTATTAATTCAGAAAATAAGGTTATAAAAACTACAGGATTTGAATACTATTTAAAAGAACATTAGGTGAAATTATGAGTAAAAAAATAAAAGATGTATTATTTATTATCATTATTTTAATTATATCGGCTACAGCTATTATTATTCAAAGTACATTAAAAAATGAGTTAAAAGGAGCAAACATATATTTAGCTGGTAAAGAAATTATGAAAATAACTAAACCAGGGACATATTCTGTATACGGAGATGATGGTGATTACAAACTAAAAGTTGTATATAACGGTGAAAAAGTAAGAGTTATAGAAGCAGATTGTCCTTTAAAAACATGTGAATATACAGGGTGGGTAGATAATTCTTCTCAAGAAATAATATGTTTACCAAATAAAGTTGTTGTAAAACCTATTGGAAAAGATAAAAAAACAGGAGTTGACATAATTTCATGGTAAAAAATAATATTCCTAAATTGGCAATATTAACAGCATTGTCTTCAGCTGTATATTATTTAGAAACATTAGTTCCTTTTCCTATACCCTTACCGGGAGCAAGATGGGGTTTTTCAAATTTTGCCATATTATATTCTTTGAATTATGATGAAATTTTAATAAATGGATTATATATAGCAATATTTAAAAGTATATTAGGATCATTATTATCTGGCAAATTTTTAAGCCCAACATTTTTTATGGGATTAATAGGTAGTTTAGTTGCAACATTTGTAATGTATTTAATTGTAAAATCGAAAAAATTTGGTATAATAGGAATAAGTGAATTTGGAGCAATATTTAATAATTTGTCTCAGTTAATTTTTGGATGGCTTTTTATAGTTAAGTCTGTAGGTATATTTTGGTATTTGCCTCAAATGTTGATATTTGGAACATTTTCTGCAATTGCTAATGCTGTAATTGTTAAATCTGTTTTTAGGAGTGTTAAGAATTGAAAATAATATTAGGATCTGGATCACCAAGAAGAAGGGAATTATTATTAAAATTAGGAATAGATTTTGAAGTAAGAGTTTCTAATACAGAAGAAATTAGCTTTAAAAAAGATCCGGTAGAATATGCAAAAGAATTAAGTTATAAAAAGTCTAAAGATATATATATATCAGAGAATGAATTGCTAATAACCGCAGATACAATTGTTAGTTTTAATAATGAAATACTTGGAAAACCAAAAGATAAAATTGAAGCATTTAATATGTTGAAAAAATTATCTGGAAATATGCATAAGGTTATTACAGGGGTTACATTTAGAACAATAGATGAAATATATACTATAGAAGATATTACAGAAGTGTATTTTTTAAGATTAGATGATAATATAATAAAATTTTATATTGATAAATATAACCCTTTAGATAAAGCTGGAGGTTATGGTATTCAAGATTTTGCAGGTGCATTTGTTGAAAGAATTAATGGTGATTATTATAATGTTATGGGATTACCTTTAAATAAAATATTTAATTATTTGTATAATAATGGATTATGTTGCCTAGAGAAAAACTTTTAAAATATGGACCTAAAGAATTAACTATCAACGAATTAATAGCAATTATAATAAGAAAAGGAACAAAAGAGAAAAATGTATTTGATATTTCCAAAGAAATTTCAAATAACTATTCTCTAAAGGATTTATTTTACATGGATATTGAAGAACTATGTAATATAGAAGGTATTGGAGAAGTAACAGCAATAACTTTAAAAGCTGTGTTTGAATTGGGAATAAGATTTCATAAGGAAGCTTTAAAGAAAGAAGAGTTAAAATTTGATTCTCCGGAAAAGGTATATTATACATTATATGATGAAATGGTATTTTCAGAAAAAGAAATAGTAAAATGTATATCTTTAAATAGCAAATTAAATCCTATATCAATAGACACTATTAGTATTGGTACAGTAAATAGTTCTATACTACATCCAAGAGATGTTTTTAAGATTGCAATAAAAAACAATGCGGTATCTATTATTATTGTTCATAATCATCCATCTGGAGATAGTGCTCCAAGCATGATTGATATAGATATAACAAAAAAAATAGAGGATAGTGGAGAAATATTGGGGATTAAATTATCTGATCATATAATATTTGGTAAATCTGAATATTATAGCTTTAAAATGGGAAGAAAGGTGATGAAAAATGGATAATATGCCAGAAAACTTAGAAGCGTTAATGAAATTAAAGAAAAAATTTGAAAAAGATTTAAGAAGAAAAGGAATAAATATTGAACAGAAAAAACAAAAAACAGTCGAAAGAGCTAATATTGAAATAAAGTATATATCTATACCTATTGACGATATTCAAACAATTGTAGATTTAAATTATTATGATTATAAAAATAGCAATTTAGAATTGGCTAGGCATATAGAAAAGTTATTATTAAATAAGCCAAAAAGTTCATATGTTAATCAACAAGCAGTTGCACATATATTAAAAGAAGAATATGAAGAGGTATTAAATTTACTTGATAATCCATCATTTCCAGAAGATTATTTTAATGTTGGAATGGCTAAATTTTTATTAAAACATGATGATGCATATGATTTTGCAGAAAATGCTGTTAAAAGATTTCCTAATAATAAATATACCAATTTATTATTAGCAATGAATGCTGTGTATAAAGGACATTATTTTAAGGCATATAAAGCAGTAGAGGAAGCAGCGAGAAGTTCTAATGATCCATTATTACAATTTGTTATTTCATTATATGATAAGGATTATGTAAAAGCAAAAGAATATTTAAGTAAAGTATTTTTACAAGGTAAAGTAAAATATTTTGCATCAATATATCAAGGATTCTTACATTTCATGTCTTTAGAAGGCGATAAATTATATCAAATGAGAAAAAATTTTGAAAACAATATACCTTGTGCCAACTGCTTATTAAGATATTCTAAATTAAAAGCAACAAATGTGCCACCAGATTATTGTAAATTCTGGAAAATGCTTGAAGCATTTGAATATGAAACTTCTGGTAGGTTTGAAACAGAAACTAATTTACCTGAACAAGCTATTATAAGCTTTTTAGGTTTCTACAACTATAATAATGAAGAAATGGCAAATAAGAATTTTGAAAAATTAACAGAAATGTTTGGTGAATTAAAAGTAGTATTTTTCCCAAATGATTCACATGTAAAAGGGTTAAAAACTTTTACAATGGAACCAATAAAAAATGGGAAAGTTGCAAAATTATATGGTCCAGGGGTATACAATAAATTAAAAAATGTAATTCAAAGATTAGAAAGTAAAGAAGGAAAAAGATATGATTTTATAATAGACTTACCTTTCTATGAAGGTATAAAAATGTTGTTTGGATGGAGAACTTGTCAATTATATTATACAAATGATTAGGGGGATAATATGAATAGAGATGAGGCAATAAGATTATTAAAAGAACATATAAAAACAGATAATTTAATAAATCATTGTCTTGCAGTTGGAGCTATAATGAAAGGGCTCGCAAAAGAATTTGGGGAAGATGAAAAAAGATGGGAAATTATAGGTATTTTACATGATTTAGATTATGAATATACAAAAGATGATCCAGAAATACATGCAAAAAAGACAGTGGAAATATTGGGAGATAAACTAAATGATGAAGAAAAAAATGCAATATTATCTCATAATGAGCATGCTCCATTAAAAACTAAGTTGGATTATGCATTATATTCCGCAGATCCAATATCAGGGCTTATTACAGCAGCAGTATATGTAAGACCTGACAGAAAAATTGAAAATTTAAAGGTAAAATCACTAAAGAAGAAATTTAAAGATAAATCATTTGCAGCCGGTGCTAATAGAGAAAATATAAAAAAAATAGAAGAAGTTGGAATAGAATTAAATAGATTTTTTGAAATATCTATAGAATCAATGAAAGAAATATCAGAAGAATTAGGACTTTAGAAAGAGGTGAATGATGTGGAATTATTAATTCAAAAAGAGATAGAAAGATATAACAAGGAGTTTAAATTGGTTGAAAAAGATTTAAAATTAGAACCAAAGGATGTTGCAAAATATATTGATCACACAATTTTAAAAGCAACCACAACTCCAGAAGATATTAAGAGAATATGTAAGGAAGCAAAAGAATATAATTTCTTTTCAGTTTGTGTAAATCCTGTATATGTTCCATTAGCAAAAGAAGAACTTAAAGGTTCAAATGTAAAGGTTGCAACTGTCATTGGATTTCCTTTAGGTGCTAATTCTATAGATGTAAAAGCATATGAAACAGATATAGCTTTAAATGATGGTGCTGATGAATTTGATATGGTTATAAATGTTGGAATGTTGAAAGCAAAAGAATATAATTATATTTATGATGAAATAAAAGCTGTGGTTGAAGCTGCACAAGGAAAAACCGTTAAGGTTATTATAGAAACATGTTATTTGACAACAGAAGAAAAAATTGCAGCATGCGTTATTTCAAAAGAGGCAGGAGCTCATTTCGTAAAAACATCAACAGGATTTGGAACTGGTGGTGCAACAGTTGAAGATGTAGCATTAATGAAATTTGTAGTAGGAGATGCGTTAAAAGTAAAAGCATCAGGTGGAGTTAGAAGTTTTGAAGATGCTGAAAAAATGATAAAAGCAGGAGCTGAAAGAATAGGAGCAAGTTCTGGAGTTCAAATTGTTAGTGGTGGAAAATCTAATTCTGATTATTAATAAAGGGCCGTTAGGTCCTTTTTAATTTATAAATACAAAGTTGTAATAATCTTTCAAAATAAAGTAATATAAATAAATTAAAATACTTTGAAAAAATAAAATGGAGGGATATTATGGAAATTAAAAATGTAAATATATCAGAAAAATTAGCTAATCCAGCACCATTAGGATTAATGGGATTTGGAATGACAACAGTATTATTAAATTTACATAATGCTGGGATTTTTGAATTAAATGTTATGATTATGGCAATGGGAATTTTTTATGGTGGTTTAGCTCAAATAATAGCTGGAATTTTTGAAATGAAAAAGAATAATACATTTGGAGCTACAGCATTTACATCATATGGATTATTTTGGTTAACATTAGTTGGAATTTGGGTAATGCCTAAAATGGGATTACCAGCAGCCTCTTCAGTTGCTGTAGGGTTTTATCTTTTAATGTGGGGAATATTTACATTATTTATGTTTATAGGAACATTAAATGGAAATAAAGCAACTCAAGTTGTTTTTGGTACATTAACATTATTATTTTTCTTATTAGCAATTGGTGATTTTACAGGAAATGCAGCAATTAAAACATTTGCAGGTTGGGAAGGTATTTTATGTGGCGCATCGGCTATTTATACAGCAATGGCAGAGGTATTAAATGAAAAATTAGGTAGAATAGTATTACCATTATAATAGGCCTACGGGCCTTTTATTTTTATATAATTTTTATGTTATAATTACATAGATAATAAATGAAGGTGATATTATGAAATTAATTAAAGAGTCACCATATAAATGGAGAGTTGAAAAATTTGGAAAAATGAATGTAGATGCAATAATTTTTACAGATTCTAAGCCAGACATTGAAGCTATAGAACAACTTATAAATGTAGCATCCCTGCCTGGAATTGTAGATGCGGCATATGGTATGCCTGATATACATTGGGGATATGGTTTTCCAATAGGTGGAGTTGCTGCGTTTGATAAGGAAAATGGAGTGATATCACCAGGTGGAGTTGGTTTTGATATAAATTGTGGAGTTAGAGTAATGACTACACAGTTAAAATATTTTGAAATAGAAAAATATTTAGATAAGTTGATTAATAAAATATATAATGAAATACCGGTAGGGATAGGATCTAGAAATTATACTAAACTATCGGTAAAAGAAATGAAGAATATTATAGAAAATGGCGCATATTGGGCATTAAATAATAATTATGGAATATTAGAAGATTTGAATAATATAGAGGATAGCGGTAAAATTATACACACAGACTTTAAATGTATTAGTTCTGAAGCTATTAAGAGAGGATCTGATGAATTAGGTACATTAGGTTCCGGGAATCATTTTATTGAAATTCAAAAAGTTGATGAAATATATAATAATGATTTTGGATTATTTAAAGATCAATTGGTATTTACTATACATTCTGGTTCGAGAGGATTAGGTCATCAAATAGCAACTGATTATATAAAAATATTTAGAGATAATTTAAAGGAATGGAATAAAAATATACCAGATAAGCAATTAATAAATGCGCCATTTAACAGTGAATATGGACAAAATTATTTTTATGCTATGAATGGAGCAGCAAATTATGCTTTTGCTAATAGGCAGTTAATTGGTCATAAAATAAGAAAAATATTTAAAGAATTGTTTAATTTAGAGGTTAAATTATTGTATGATATTACTCATAATATAGCGAAATTAGAAAAACATATTGTAGATGGTAAAGAAATAGAATTAATTGTTCATAGGAAAGGTGCAACAAGGGCATTTGAAGGTCAACCAGTTATTATTCCTGGAGATATGGGAAGAGCTTCTTATATATTATTAGGAACATCTAAAGTTGCATTTAGTTCGTCAGCTCATGGAGCTGGAAGAGTTCTAGGAAGACGACAAGCTAAAAAATCTTTAAGAGCTAATGAAGTAATAAATGAATTAAAAGAAAAAAATATTATAATTTTGGCAAAGTCAAAAAATACGATAGTAGAGGAAGCACCAGAGGTTTATAAAAATATAAATGATGTTATTAAAGTTGTTGAAAAATCAGGAATTTCTAAAAAAGTAGCAAAATTAGTTCCAATTGGAGTTGTAAAGGGTTAATGAAAATTAAAACGTATATTCAATATAAATATTTAAAAATGTAAAGTTTTACCCCTATAATTTAAATATCTATAAACTCTATTGGGGGTAATAGTATGTTAGCCAAATATGAATGTATAGGATGCGTAATAGATCAAATAAAGAATATAATTAATAAGAATTTTAAGGAATATGATGAAAAACAAAAATTTGAAATAATGAGAGAAGTTTCATTAGAAATGCTTAAATATTCAACATATGGTAAGAAACCTATAGAAATGGCAAAAATAATATATGAAAAATTAGGAGAATATACAGGTAATACAGATTATTTTAAGGAAGAAAAGAAAAGATCTAACGAAACATTTTTAGAAGTTTTTGATGAAATGTATAAATTTTTGAAAAGTTCTGATAATCCATTAAAGGATGCAGCAAAATTATCAGCTTTAGGTAATGTTATAGATTATGGAGTAAAAAATTCTTTTGGAGAACTCGAATGGGAATTAGAAAATATTTTAAAGATGAAAAAATTTACTATAGACAGTTTTGACTCTTTTTATGCGTCTTTAGAAAACGCTAAGATATTATTATATATACACGATAATGCGGGAGAAGTTGTTTTAGATAAATTATTTATAAAACTTATTAAAGAAAAGTATCCTAATTTGCATGTTGTTTCTGCTGTTAGAGATATACCAATAATTAATGATGTAACAATAGAAGATGCTAAAGAAGTTGCATTAGGTGAAGTCTCAGATGAAGTAATATCTTCTGGAAGTAAAATACCTGGTACAATCTTAAGCGATGTAAATCAAGAATTTATGATTGCATATAAGCAAGCAGATATTATTATATCAAAAGGTCAAGGGAATTATGAAGGTTTAAGCAATGAAAATGATAAAATATTCTTTGTATTAATGGCAAAATGTCCAGTTGTTTCCAGAGAATTAGATGTAAATGTGGGGGACTTAATCTTCCAAGAAAATGTTTTAACCTTAAAATAAAATCTTATCTAAGGGGGTATAAAGATGAAAAAGTTTTTAGTTTTATTGTTAGCTGTATTAACAGCTGTAGTATTTGCAGCTCCTACACATTTAGTTATATTTCACGTAAATGATACACATGGTCATGTTTGGCCATATAGTGAGTATCATAATCCTGATATTGGTGGTTTTGCAAGAATAGCAGCTTTAGTTAATCAAGAAAGAGAAGTAAATCCAAATGTATTGTTCTTACATGCAGGAGATGTTAATACAGGAGTTCCAGAATCAGATCAGTTAGATGCAATTCCTGATTTTGTTACTTTGCATTATATGGGTGTAGATGCAATGGCATTGGGGAATCATGAATTTGACAATCCTATTGAAACAACATTAATGCAACAAAGATATGCAGGATTTCCATTCTTATCCGCTAACTTTGTGACAAAAGATGGAAGACAGTTATTTACACCATATATTATTAAAAATGTTGGTGGAATTAAAGTAGCTATATTAGGTGTTACTACAGAACAAACACAAGTATTAGAACCATTACATTTAAATGGCGGAAAATTCTTAAATGTAAAAGAAACAGTAGAAAAATACTTACCTGAATTAAAAGAAAAAGCAGATATAGTTGTTGTATTAGGACATTTAGGTTTTGGTGGAGAATATCAACCTTTAGGTGTTGAATATACAACATCAGATCAATTAGCAAAAGCAGTTGATGGAATAGATGTTATTATAGATGGTCATTCACACACATTAATGGAAAAAGCAGCATATATAAATAAGACAATTGTTGCTCAAGCAGGAGAATGGGGTAAATATGTAGGTAGATTAGACCTTTGGGTTGAAAATGGAAAAGTTGTAGATTATGAATGGGCAGCTATTCCAGTAAATATGAAAAAATACTTAGGAAAAGATGAAAAAGGAAACTCTATGTATGAATTTGTAACAGAACCAATTTCTGAAGATCCATTTATAAAAATGATAGCGGATCATTATTATTCATTAGGGTCAGAAGAATTAAATAAAGTAGTTGGAGAAACAAAGATATTGTTAGATGGAGAAAGAGCACATGTTAGAAGTGGAGATACAAATTTAGGACATTTAATTACAGATGCATTATTATGGAAAACTGGTGCTGAAATTGCATTACAAAATGGTGGTGGAATTAGAGCTTCAATACAAGCTGGACCAATAACATATAGAGATATTTTAACAGTATTACCATTTGGAAATACTGCATATGTATTAGAACTTACAGGAGAACAATTAATGAAAGTTGTAGAATATGCTGCACAAATACCATCTGGTAAAGGTGCATGGTTACATACAGCAGGATTAACTTATAAAATTAAAGATGGTAAAGCATATGATGTTATGGTAAATAATGAACCATTAGTACTTAATAAAACATATAAGGTAGTTACAAATAATTATATGGCTAGTGGTGGAGATGGATATTCAATGTTAAAAGGTGCAAACGGTTATGATTCAGGATTTGTTGTAGCAGATGTAGTTAAAGAATATATACAACATTTAGGTACAATTGAAAATTACGATAATTCTTTAAGAGTAGTAGTTGAAAAATAATTATAATTGCTCCTTCTTCGGAAGGAGCAATTTTTTATAAAATTAAATATTCAGATTGTAATAATAAATGTAGTGTATAGTAATAATAAAGGTATATACTATAAGGGAAATCAAGCGTAGTTACAAGGGTAACGCGATAAACATGGAGGAAACACATGAGAGGAAAAGTTAAATGGTTTGATGCAAAAAAAGGATTCGGATTTATTTCAGGTGATGATGGAAATGACGTATTTGTACATTTCACAGCATTAGCAATGGAAGGCTTTAGGACATTAGAAGAAGGTCAAGAAGTAGAATACGATATTCAAGAAAACAACAAAGGTTTACAAGCAGTTAATGTAACAACTATATAATAAACCAATCAACCCCTTTTTTTAGGGGTTTTTTTATTTTAAAATGTAATATAAAAAGTATAGGTTCGTAATAATAAAGGTATATACTATAAGAGAAATCACACGTAGTTACAAGGGTAACACGGAGAAACATGGAGGAATAGTATGAGAGGAAAAGTTAAATGGTTTGATGCAAAAAAAGGTTATGGATTTATTTCAGGTGATGATGGAAACGATGTATTCGTACACTTCACAGCATTAAAAATGGATGGCTTCAAAACATTAGAAGAAGGTCAAGAAGTAGAATACGAAATTCAAGAAAACGACAAAGGTTTACAAGCAGTTAATGTAACAACTATATAATAAACCAATTCAGCCCCTTTTTAGGGGCTTTTATTTTATATATTGACTTTTATTAAAAAAAGGTATATAATTATTATATCCCAATTGGGAGAAGAATCAATCCGTAGTTGCAATGGGTAACACGGGAGAAACATGGAGGAATAGTATGAGAGGAAAAGTTAAATGGTTTGATGCAAAAAAAGGTTATGGATTCATTTCTGGTGAAGATGGAAACGATGTATTCGTACACTTCACAGCATTAAAAATGGATGGCTTCAAAACATTAGAAGAAGGTCAAGAAGTAGAATACGAAATTCAAGAAAACGACAAAGGTTTACAAGCAGTTAATGTAAGAGTTATCTAACAATTATAAGCCCCGAAATGGGGCTTTTTTATTTTTCAATAACTTTTTCAACATATTTACTTGTAGAAGCTTTTAATAAACATCCATAACTCATTCTAAATTGAATAGTATCTCCTAACTTATACTCCCTATCAGAATCAGTTACATCGACTATAGTATGATCGCTGCTAGAATGAAGAACTTCAATTTTTTCATCTAATGGTATTAATCCATCAGGTGAAATATCTTGTTCTCCCATAGCTAAAATAGCTTTTTTTCTAATACCCTTATCTTCAAAAACGGGTTTTCTGCCAAAAGCATCAAATCCAGTTTCTCCAATTGGAACAGAAGGTTTTTCTTTTAATTCAACAATTTGTCCTTCTATAATAATAGTATCTTGTCTATTACCTGGAACGACTCTATTATTAGTAGCATCTGTACCACATATAATAGATTCACCTAACCTAAAATGATTAATTCCATTTGGTAACATATTGTTTTCAATTAAAGGTAATGCTGCAGTATTTCCACCGGAAATAATATCTAATTTTCTATTTAATATATCCTCAATACAATTTTTTATATCAACTAATATATTCATATTATCAACAGTAGGTAAAACACCACCAAAACATCCAAGATTCGTACCAATACCTTTTAAATAAATATTTTTATATCTTTCTGCTAATATAATTTCTTCAACAGCATTTTCATACCAAACACCTTCTCTTAAATCTCCAACATCAACCATATAAACAATACTTTGTATTTTATTTTTTTCTTTTGCTATATCATTTAGCCATTTTACTGTTTGTAATTCTGATACAAGAACTACATCAACATTGTCTACAACAAGTTCTAATTCATCTTTCATAGGTATTCTAAGTAACATAAATTCTGCATCAATACCATTATTTTTCATATGTATAATATTTTGTATTCTAGAATCACCTAAAGATTTTATTCCAGCATCAATTATAGCTTTTGCAACATCAATATTCGCAGAAACAACTTTTGTAACTCCTGTTATCATAATATTTTTCTCATCGCACATCTTTTTAATATTTTCAGCATTTTTCTTTATTCTATCAGGATAAATATGAAGTTGCGGATACAAATTTATTCCCCCTTTAAATTAATAATATTATTTGAATTAATTCCAAATTCTTCTTTTTCAGCGTTACCATATGGTTCTACATGAATAACTATATCTTTTATTTGATTATTTTTTTCTATTATATGTTTTTCAAAATTAGCACAAATATTATTAGCTTCTTCTACAGTCATATTAGGAGGTAATTCTAAATGCATGTCAATTAGTATTTTGTATCCAAATTTTCTAGCCCTTATTTTGTGAGGGTTTTTTATATAACTAATATTATTAGCTTCTTCTATTATACAATTATATATATCCTTTAATTCAGGAGAACTTTCCATAAACTCATTTGAAGATTCTAAAAATTGTTCAAATCCGGTTTTTAAAATCATAAACGAAACAAAAATAGCTATTATAGGATCAAGCCACCAAATACCAGTAAAATATATTATAGCAATACCTATTAAAACTGAAGAAGAGGTTAAAATATCATTTCTCATATTTAAAGCATCAGCTATAATAGCATTGCTTTTTATTTTCCTTCCAACAGATAATCTATATTTATATAATATAAATTTACTAATAACTGAAATTAATGCAATAATTAAAACATATGTGGTATTTTCAATTATAACTTTATTTTTAATTAATCTTTGTATGGAACTAATAAATACTTCTAAACCAGCATATATAATAATTAAAGAAACTACTTTAGTTGCAATTGTTTCAGCTCTTTCATGCCCATATGGATGTTCAATGTCAGGTGGTTTATTAGATATTTTTCCAGCTATTAATGTCATTATTGAAGTAAGAATATCTGTAGCTGTATCTAAACCATCTGCTAATATAGCCATACTATTGGTAATAAACCCTATAAATATTTTTAATAATGCTAATAGTGCATTTACAAAAATAGAAATAAGTGATGATTTAGTAGATATTTTTTCTCTTTCTATATAATCCACAATTTCACCTCTTTAGTATTTCAATTGACTCTTGTAATAATTCATCATTTATATTCATACCTAAATCAACATCAGGTTTATTTGCACCATGAAAATCACTACCTGCTGTTATATATAATCCTGTTTCTAAAGCTAAATCTCTAAACATTTTTATTTCACTATTAGAATGTTTTGGATAATATACTTCAATACCCCAAAGACCAAATTCTTTTAATTTAAGAATCAAATCTTTTAGTTCAGTATATGATAATTTTAAATATTTTGGATGAGCGATAACAGGGAATCCACCAGCATTTTTAATTAATTTAACTGCTTCTTCTGGTAATATTTTTTCTTTTGGTATATGAGCAATTTTTCCATCGCCTAAATACTTATTAAAAGCTTCATCTCTATCCTTTACATATCCCTTTTTTAATAATACTCTTGCAAAATGTGGTCTTCCAACAACATCTCCATCAGCCTCATTTATTACTTCATCTAAAGTTATATCAAATCCTAATGAATTTAATTTTTCAATCATAAGTTTATTTCTATTTTTTCTAAAATCTTGAACTTTTTTTAAAGCGTTATTAAGATCTTCATTATCAAGTGAAATATTATATCCTAGTATATCAAACATATTTTTAAACTTTGTACTTATTTCTAAACCTGTAATATATTTCACATTATATTTTCTTGCAAAATCAATAGCTTCTTTTTGTGCATCTATATTATCGTGATCAGTAATGGAATATATAGAAAGGTTTTTTTCTTTGGCTTTTAAAATTAAATCTTCCGGGGTTAAAGTTCCGTCTGAATATATTGAATGAGAGTGTAAATCCAATAACATAGTATTCCTCCTTAAATATATTAATGCGGGCATAAAGCCCGCATTATGCGAGAATATCTAATTTTTGTCCTTGATACATTTCACCAACAATTCTTACTAATTTAGTAGTTAAACCATTTTGTTGATAAACAATGGCATTTAACAGGTTTTCAAAATCTTGTGAGGTTTTTTGAATAGCTTGAGCTGATTGTGCGTGTCTGTATACAGGAGTGTAGTTATAATTTACTCCGCTAACAGAATTTATCATAATATCACCTTCTTATGATATTCTCTAATAACATATCGTCTATATTTTATTATATCATAATACAACTTTATATATTATACAATTTATATTATATAATTTTTATGATAAAATATATTTAAATAATATTTAAAGGTGATAAAATGAAACTTTTTTATTTCGAGGGAAAAGATTTAGAAATGCATGTAAATGGCTATGTACTTGGAAAAAATGAAAAAGAAGCATTAAAAAATATTGATGAAAATATTGAAGTAGAAAGATTTGAATATGTAAAATATATAAATTTTAAAAAATTGAGTATAAAAGAACATTTGAAATTAATAAAATTATTAAAATCATTTATATCTACAAATTTAACGTTTTTTGACGCAATTAAATATATAAGAAATAGTGAGGAAATTTCACAAAAAATAAAAATTGCTCTTGATTTATTAATAAACAACATTAAATCTGGCAATTCTTATGAAAAAGCGATAAATATGAATATATATTTTGATTCAGAATTTAGAAATGCATTTTCAAAAGTAACTAATGATGAAGAAACGCTAAAAATATTAAATAGATTAGAAAGGGTTTATTCCGATAGATTAAAGAATTATGAAGATATAAAAAATATTATGTTATACCCAATTTTATTATTTTCATCATTAATAGGATTGTTATCTTTTTTACAATTTATTATAGCTCCAATATTCAAATCTAGCTTTAATACAGAATTTAATTTTATGATATCTTGGATAATAATTTTCATCATTTTATTTATAATATTAAGTATAGTAATAATATTAAAGAATAGACATAAATACGATAATATAATATATGTAATACCTATATTAGGTAAATTATATAGAAAATATACACTATTAGAATTTGTACAAGTAACTACAATTTTTGTAGAAAGTGGTGAAAGTACATATAGTGCATTTGAAAAATCTTTAGAAATTATATCTTCAAATAAATTAAAAAATGAGATAATATCTATTTTAAGCTACTTAGAAGAAGGAAATAATATTGTTGAATCTATAAAAAAAGCGGATTTAAAAGAATTGATGTTTAGCATAGCGATATCAAAAAATTTAAGTGATATAAAACAACCATTATATATATTAGAAGCGGAATTAAATTTTGAAATAAGTAGTTTAATTCAAAGAATAAAAAAAATATTAGAACCAATTTTAATAATGATTATATCTATAGTCATATTGGAAGTTGCCTTTTCTTTTTATAATGGAATATTTTCAACAATTAATACTTTGGGGTTTTAATATGAAAAATAAAAAAGGATTTATTTTATATGAATTATTATTGTTGCTTTTAATTGAGAGTACATTATTTTTAGCTTTTTCTTTTACTATAAAACTATCATTTTTTGATGATATTAAAAATAGAATAGATTTTATTGAAATGATGAATTATTTTTTACAGGTTAAATATCATTCTATAGATTTTAATGATCAAAATACAAAAATTGTTATATCATCAAAAAGTTATTTTGATGGATTAATATTAAAGGAAATACCATATAAAACTCAAGATTATCCAAAGGTATTTAATTATTATAATTTAATATTAAAAAGTCCTGGAAATACATTAAAAATAAATAATGCTAATTTAATTATTTTACCTATAACATCATCATTTAGATGGAGTTTGATAGAATGGTAATAAAAATTTATTTTAAAAATAAATTTATATATAGATTTAAAGAAAAAGGTTTTGGATATAAAAGAATAAATATTGTTGACTATTATGGTATTATTAATGAATTTGATAATGAAAATGAAATAACGAAATATATTATAAAAAATGCTAGAGGTTTTGATGTATCAATAAAAAGTGTGAAATATATTAAATTAAAGGATAATATATATTATATGTATATAATTAATAATATTTTAAAGTATAAAAAATCATTTTATTTTGATTTCACAATTCCACTAAATTTGTTATTATGGATATATTTAGAAAAAAATCATTTTAAAGATGAATTTATTACATTTAGTATAGATAATAATATACTTTTTCAAAAGACTAATAATAGCTATATATATGGATTATATTATGAAGATATTATAGGAAATAATATAAAAATAGATCCATTAAGTTTGATAAAAGTGTTAAAAGGGGAATTGAAAAATGCTATTTATGTTTAAATCAAAAATACGATATGTATTGAATATATTTTCTTGGATATTAATTATAGTAGCTTCAATAATATTATTTTTTTCATATGTTTATTTTCGAAATAATCAATATTTAAATAAAATGGAAAAAATAAAAAGAAATGAAGAAATATTAAATGAATACAATTTAAAAATAAAAGGTACTAAAAATTCAAATGAAAAATTATATGAATTTTTAAATTTTCTTGAAAATCTAAATACAAAGACATATATACAAAGTTTGGAATTTACCCCAGAATCATTAAATGCAACAGTTATTGTTGAAGTTATAGATGGTATGAAAATAATATCAGCTTATGAAATAAAGGAAATAGATACAATAGATTTATATTATAAACAATATAAAATTCTGGGGATGAAAAAATGATATATAGATATATATTAAGTATAATGTTATTAATTTTATCTATTATATTATTTTATAATAATGATGATAATAATTATAATTTATTAAATATTCCAAATTATGTGATATCAGATTTGCCAGAAACTATTATTAAAGACAATATAAAGGTAGATGAAATAAATGAAATTTTATCAAAAATAAAAAATGAAAAAGGTGTTTTAATTCAAGAATTTAGAGTATATTCTAATAATAATTTTGATAATAATAAAACATATTCAATATATATTAAAAGACAAATTCCACAGAATATTGAGAAATTAAAAAATTATGAGAAATTAAAATATAATACTTTTGGGTTTATAGAAATAGATTTGGATAAAGTATGGGAAAACTCTAATTATGTAATTCAAACAGATTTATTTACATTTTCTGGAATAATAATAAGAGAAAATGAGAAAAAGGCGTATGTATATTTTAAAGATGAGTTATTAGAATTAAGTGAAAAAATGAAAATTGGAGATTATATAATTTTAAAAATATATAATAATGGAGTTCTATTATACAATGAATATATGAAACGTTTTGAGGTGCTTAAATGAAAAAAATATACATTATACTTATTCTAATAATATTCAGCATTATAGTATTTCCTTATCAAATAAAAGTAGATAATATTGTGAATGATAACATTATTGAAATAACAGAAGTATCAACGAATATAGAGGTGTATAATAATAATATAAAAAATAATTATAAGATAGAAATTAAAGATACTATTTTTGAAAATAAGGAATATATATTACCAAAAGGTCCGATAAAAAAAATAAAAATATATGATAATATAATAGAAATTAACACAATATTTCCAACGGAAGTTGAAATTAAGAAAAATAATAAATTAGAAATAATAGTAAAAGGAAAAGAAGCATTAAACAATAGCTTGTTTCAATTTAAAAGTATTAAAATAAAAGATCTTATAAACCTTTTAGCGAAAGAATTGGATTATAATGTTTATTATATTTCTAATATACCAGATAAAGATATATCTTTAAATTTAAAAGAATTTTTTCCTGAGGATTTATTTAGAATAATATTTGATTCAACAGGGATTAATTATTATTATATTAGTCCTAAGGATATTTATATATCAAATAGTCCAATATATAATGTTAATTATCCTATAATAAATGGAAATGATTATAATGAAAATAATTTTGATTTTATCACAACTACCATTCCAAACTTTACTAATTTATTATCTTTAATAGGATTAGAATATGTCAAATTAAATGAGTCATTATATATTTTAAAAGGTAATAAAGATAAAATAGAAATAATTAAAAATATAATATCAAAAGTAAATAATATAGATAATAAATCATATGAAATTTTTCAATATAAATTACCTCAAAAGGATATAATAAAAATATTTAATTTAGAATATTCAGAAATTTCAGATAATATATTGTTATTAATAGGTAGTAAAAATGATATAGCCAAATTTAAAGATTATTATAACTCAGCAATAAAATTATATAATAATAATAATAATAATAATAATAATAATAATAATAATAATAATAATAATAATAATAATAATAATAATAATAATGAAAATATTTCAACTAATGCCACAATAATAGAATCAGAATATAATTTAGAAAAATTAGAAGATTTTTTTGAATTATATGTTTCAAATATAGATAAAGATATTTATTTGGTTAAAGGTAAAGACATTGATAAATTGAAGAATATAATTAAAAATGAAGAAATACAAATAATCAATACTGAAATTCCATTAGAAAAATTAAATAATTTATTAAAATCTGAAATTATAAAAATAGATGAAAATATATATTTAGTTAAAGGTGATGATGTAGAAAAAATAAATAATATATTAAAGAAGATAAATGAAATAGAAATTAATAAAAAAAATAACACAAAAGATATAGAAAATAACGAAAAAATTGAAATAATTACATCAAATTTAAATTTATTGGTTTTTAATCAAATATTTAAAGATGTTATAATTCAAAAGATAGAAAAAAATTATATAATAAAAGGCACGGAAAATATTATAAACATAATAAAAGATTTTAATAATAAATATGATATTAAAGAAAATAATGAAGGAGAATATTTTTTAAAAATATTGAATAATAAATATGATTATTTTAAAATTATAGCATCACAATTAAAAATAAATTATAATGAGATATATAGAGAAAAAAATGAATCGTTATTATCATTAAAAACAACAGAAGAGAAGTATTTAAAGTTAAAAGAATTATTAAATAATAAGCAATTAAGTATAAATGCTTTTGAATTATTGGAGAATTATGCAAAGGATAATAATTTAACATTAATAAACAATGAAAAATTAAAAGATATTATTGTATATAATCCTTCGGATATTGAAAACATTTTAGATATAAACGGTTATTATTTAGAAAAGAAAGATAAAATCATAATCGTAAAGGAAAAAAATCCTAAGATTATATCAATTGAAGTTGCTATAGTTGATTCTTCTATATTAGAAGAAACAATACAAAAAATTGAATCTAAAATAACCTCTAAAAATATAGTTGAATCTATTAATCAAGGAATAATAAACCCAGGAATATATAAGGAAATATTAGATAGTGTTTTTGAATCGACAAATGTAGATTCTAAATCTAATTCAAAATTATTATCAAAGCCTAAAATAATATTAAAATCTGGAACAAATTCTATTTTCAAGTCTGTATATAGGGTTCCAGTAATTAGCGAAAAGTCGATTCAATATATAGAAAGTGGTTTGACTTTAGATATTGAAGCAAAATATTTAGAGCATGATGACTTAATAGATTTAAAAATAAATTTAAAAGTAGGAGAACCAGAAAAATCTACTATATCAGATTATAATGCAGAAAATTCTAGGGAAATAAACACTAATCTCATTTTAAAAAATAATTATGTAAGTATATTAGGGGGATTAAAGATAATAAAAGAAGAAAATCTAAATTCTGGAATACCTTTTTTAAAAGATTTACCATTAATAGGTTTTATATTTAAAACAAGTGAAAAAAGAAATAGAGAATATAACTTAAATGTTTTTATATGGCCCAAAATAGTGAATTATGGGGGCGAGTAAAATGACTCGATATCCTGTTGTATCAGGTTCTTTTTATCCATCAGATAAGAATGAATTGATTAAAATTTTAGATGGATTTTTTAGAGATTTAGGAGAAAGAAAAGAAGAATATATTAATCCAACTGGAATAATTTCTCCACATGCCGGATATATATTTTCTGGAAAAACAGCAGCATATGCTTATTCTGAATTATATAAGAAGGGGAATATAAAAAGAGCGATAATTATTGGACCTAATCATACAGGTATAGGTCCAAATATTTCTGTTTATCCAGAAGGTACATGGGTTACACCATTGGGAGAATTAGAAATAGATGATAAAACAAATGAGTTAATTGAAAAACTAGGAATATCTGGAGATTTCTCCGCTCATAGATTTGAACATTCTATAGAAGTACAATTACCATTTTTACAATATTTATATGGTAACATATTTAAAATTATTCCCATTATATTAAGTGATCAAAGTTTAGAAACAACTAAAAATTTAGCAAAGGTGTTAAATGAAATAATTGATGATGGAACTGTTATAATTGCTTCTAGTGATTTAAATCATTATGAAAATCATAATATTACAATGAAAAAAGGAGAATTAATTATAGAAGCTATTAAAGAAAAAAATTCAGAAAAATTATATGAATATATATATAAATATAATATTTCAGCTTGTGGATACGGATGTATAAATACATTATTATCTATGAACTTTTTAAAAATAAATATATTAAATCATACAACAAGCGCTGAAGCTTTTGGAGAATATGAAAGAACTGTTGGTTATTTATCCGCAATATTAGAAAAATAAAATTGGAGGTGTTATTATGATAATAGAAACAGAACTTGGTGTTGTTACCATTAAACCAGAAGTATTTAATGAAATAGTATATAGAGCAGCACTTGAATCATATGGTACTGTAGATATAGGAAAAGGTGGTTTTTTAAATAAACTAACAGCTATGCTTCAAAAACCTCAAGAAAAAGGTGTAGAAGTTATTGAAGAAGATAATAAAGTGGTGATAAACCTATATATTTATATGGAATATGGTTTGCCTTTAAAAAGAGTTGCTGCTAATGCACAAGAGAATGTATATCATAGGATAAAAGAGGCCTTGGGGGATGTCGATGTAGTTGTTAATGTAAAAGTCGTAGGAATAAAATCATAAAGAGGTGAATGAAATGACAGAATTAAAAGGTAAAGACTTTTATATCGCATTCAAAAAGGCTGCAGAAACATTATTAGTAAATAAGGATGAGATAAATACTTTAAATGTTTTTCCTGTTCCAGATGGAGATACAGGATCTAATATGAGTTCTGGAATGTTAGAAGCATGTGAATGGTTAGATAAGGTTAAGAATAAGGATAGTATTAAAGATGTAATGAAAAATATGAGAGATGGAATATTAATGGGAGCTAGGGGTAATTCTGGTGTTATTTTATCTCAAATATTTAGGGGATTTACTGAGGTATTGGAAAATAAAAAAACAGTAACAACAAAAGATTTTATTGAAGCATTAAAAAAGGCTAAAGAAGTTGCATATCATGCTGTTATAAAACCAGTTGAAGGAACTATGCTTACATTAATTAGAAAATTAGCAGATAGAGCAGAAAAAGAATTAAATGATATTGAGGATTTTGAAGAATTTTTAGATAAATTGTATGAAATTTCAGAAGAAATAGTTGAAGAAACACCTAAATATTTAAAGAAATTAAGAGATGCAAATGTAGTTGATGCTGGTGCAAAGGGATTAAGTTATATTGTAAAAGGGTTTAGAGATGCGATTAAAGGAGAGACAGAGGTTAACCTTAAACAAATTGAATCAGCATCACCAGAAGAAATAAGGGAAATAGCCTATGAAGAGATAAAATTTCAATATTGTACTGAATGTGTTTTAAAACTTAACAATCCAGATATTTCAAAAGACGATTTAAATAAAATTAGAGCATTTTTAGAAGAATTGGGTGATTCTATAGTTTTAGTTCATCAAGGAGAATATTTAAAAACACATGTACATACTAATAGACCGGGAAAAGTATTCGAAGAGTTTATAAATTATGGAGAATTGTATAAAATAAAAGTTGATAATATGAAGGTTCAACATGAGCATGTTGTTGAAAGCACCAAAGAAGAATATGAAGAATATGAATCAAATAATGAAAATTGGGGAATTATAACAGTATCACCGGGAGAAGGTTTAACAAAAATATTTAAAAGCTTAGGTGTAGATAAGGTTATATATGGTGGTCAAACAATGAATCCTAGTGTTAAAGATTTTATGGACGCTATTGAAACATTACCACAGAAAAAAATATTAATTTTACCGAATAATCCAAATATTATTTTAACAGCAGAAAAAGTTGCGGATATGGTTAAAGATAAAGAAATATTAGTAATTAAAACAAAATATGTTCAAGAAGGTATATCAGCATTATTAGCTTTTGATGATAATATGGAATATGAAGAGTTAAAAGAGGCTATTGAGTCCGAAATCTCGGGTATAGTTCCTATACAAGTTACATATGCAATAAGGGATTCTGAAATAGCTGAAGAGAAAATAAAGAAAGATGAATATTTGGTATTTGTTGGTAAAGAATTAAAGGCGCATGGATTTGATTTAAATGAAATTGTTGTAAAAGTATTAGAAGAAGAGATTGATCGTGGCTTTGAAATAATGACTATCTTCTATGGACAAGATATAGAAGGAAAAACAGCAGAGTTAATAGCTAATGAATTAATGGAAAAATATCCTGATCTAGAAGTAGAGATTCACGATGGTGGGCAACCGCATTATCCATTATTAATTTCATTGGAATAGGGAGGAATAAACTTGTATATACAAGATTTAATATTAAAATTAGATTCTTTTTGGGCGGATTATGGTTGTGTAATAGATCAACCATATGATATGGAAATGGGTGCAGGAACATATCACCCATCCACTTTTTTTAGAACATTAGGAAAAGAGCCATACAATGTTGCTTTTGTTCAACCTAGTAGAAGACCTACTGATGGAAGATATGGCGAGAATCCAAATAGAATGCAAAGGTTCCATCAATATCAAGTTATTTTAAAACCATCACCCAAAAACTCACAAGAATTGTATATTGAATCTCTAAAGGCTATTGGGATAGATCCATTAGAACATGATATAAGATTTGTTGAAGATAATTGGGAATCACCAACATTAGGTGCTTGGGGAATTGGATGGGAAGTATGGTTAGATGGAATGGAAATAACACAATTTACATATTTCCAACAAATGGGTGGAATATCATTAAAACCCATATCATTAGAGATTACATATGGTATTGAGAGATTGGCTATGTATTTACAAGGTAAGGATAATGTATATGAAACAATGTGGAATAAATACGTTCCATATGGAAAAATATTTAAAGAAAATGAAAAACAATTCTCTATTTTTAATTTTGAAAAAGCTAATATACAAACATTATATAATTTGTTTGAAACATATAAGAATGAATTTGAAACATTAATAGAAGAGAAATTGTATTTGCCTGCATATGATTATTTAGTAAAAGCAGCACATACATTTAACTTATTAGATGCAAGGAATGCTATAAGTGTTAATGAAAGGCAAAAGTATATATTATTAATTAGAGATATGGCAAGGAAAACTGCCCACACATATTTAGATGAGATTGGGGGCGAAGATAAATGATAAAATCATTATTAGAAATAGGCGTAGAGGAATTACCTTCAAGTGAATATGAAAATATAATAACACAATTACATACATATTTAGAAGAAGAATTAAAAAATAGAAATATACCATATTCTAGATTGCAAGTATTTATTGCTCCTAGAAGATTTGGTGTATTACTCGAAGGATTACCCGAAAAAGAACCAGATAGAGAATTAGAAAGAAAAGGTCCTGCAAAAAAGGTTTGTTTTGATGAGGAAGGAAATCCAACAAAACCATATCAAGGTTTTTTAAGTTCCTTAAAAGGTGAAATATATCAAATAATAGAAAAAGATGTAAAAGGAAATACATATATTTTTGCAAAGATAAAAAAAGAAGGGAAAAAGATTTCTGAAACCTTAGCAGAAATATATCCAGAAATTATAAAAAAAGTTAAATTTAAAAAACCAATGAGATGGGGAAATGGTGATTATGAATTTATTAGACCAGTTCATTGGATTGTTGCATTATTAGATTATGATATAGTAGATTTTGAATTATTTGGAATTAATTCTTCTAGAAAAACATTTGGCCATAGGTTTTTATCAAGTGGAGAAATATCTATAGCACATCCAGATCAATATTTTGATATTTTAAGAGAAAATTTTGTAATTGCAGATTACAACGAGAGAAAAGAAAGAGTTATAAAAGAATTAGAAAATATTGCAATTAATAATGGTTTAGAAGTTGAAAAAGATAATGATTTGATTAATGAAATAACTCAATTAACAGAATATCCAAGTGCTGTTATTGGAGAATTTGATGAAAAATATTTAACATTACCAGAAGAAGTTATAAAAATTACTGTTAAACATCATCAAAGAAGTTTTGTAGCTAAAAAAGATGATAAAATATCAAATTATTATGTTGCTTTTCAAGATGGATTAAGTGAAGCAAAAAATGTTACAAATGGATATTCTAGAGTAATTAATGCTAGACTTGATGATGCAAAATTCTATTATGATGAAGATTTAAATACTAAAGAAGATTTTTATTTAAACAAATTAAATGAAATTATATATCAAGCAGGATTAGGAACATATTTGGATAAGGTAAATTCGTTAAAAGAAATTTCTAAAGAGTTAGCTAATTCATTAAAATATAATAATGAAAATTTAGAAAAAGCTGCAGAATTATCAAAAGTAGATATACCTACACATATTGTATATGAATTCCCTGAATTACAGGGAATTATGGGTAGAATTTACTTAAAACATCATAATTATTCTGAAGATATATACACAGTTCCAGAGGAACATTATAAGCCCGTTGAAGAAAATGATGATTTGCCTACTGATTTAAATGCTTTGATAGTATCTTTAGCAGATAAATTATTTGATATAGTAGGATTTTTTGGTATAAATAAGATACCAACAGGTTCTAAAGATCCATTTGCTTTAAGAAGAAAAGCATATGGTGTTTTAAGGATTATTGTTGAAAATAATTGGGATATTGATTTAAATGAAATAATGAAGAAAATTTCAGAAATTATAAAAGTTGAATATCTTGAAAATGAAATTTCAGAATTTTTCAAAAATAGATTTGAAACTTATTTAGCAAAGAAAAATATTGTGTCTGATGTAATTAATACCGTTACATTAAATTGGAACAAGCCATTAAGAGCATTATTATCAGCTAAAGCGTTGAATAAAGTTGTTAATTCTGAAGATTTTAAAGTGTTTATTAAAACATTCCAAAGAGTACAAAACATATCTAAAAATCATAATTCTTTAGATTATGATGGAAGACTATTTAAAGAAGATGCGGAAAAAGAATTATTCGATGCATATTTAACAGTAAAAAATAAAATGGAAGAAAAAATTGAACATTTAGATTATGATGGTGCTATAGCTGAATTATTAAAATTAAAAGATGATATAGATAATTATTTTGATAATGTTTTTGTAATGGATGAAGATGAAAGTATAAGAATTAATAGATTAAGTTTCTTAAAAAATATAGCAAATTTATTTTTAGAATTTGGAGATATAACAAAGTTATATAGTTAATTATTTATAGTTAATATTATTTTAACTTGTATTAGAAGCGGAGCTGGAAAAATGAAAATGGATTTATTAAATTATAGAAACGTAAAAAAATGTCATTATTTTGAACCAATATATAAAAGACCAACAAAATATATTACATATAAATATAATGATGTTGATGTTATAGCTAGTTATGATGGATATGATTCAAAAAGGAAATCAATAAAAATAAATAGAGAATCTAGAAAATTAAATTTAAGTCATATCTATCATATAATCACTGCATATTTATACTTTAAAGAAAATGGCAAAGAAGTTAGAGGTGTAGAAGTAAATTTAGATAATAAAATTCAATATTTTTCAGAACGTTGGATAATGAGGAAAATTCCTTTATTTAAAAAAGAAGTTGAGTTATTTAAAATTAATAAACAAAAAATTCCAGGTAATTATTGTAAATTTTGTAATATTAAAAATGAATGTCATAATGAATTACTAAAAAATGGAGATATCTCTATTGTACCAGGTATTTCAAAAAGCTATTTAAACTTATTAAAAGATTTGAATATAAATCCATTTAATGCAGTTAATAAGATTGAGCAGGTTCCGCCACAATTTAGAAAACCATTATATAATTTAAAAGCATTATTGAATAATGAAGTTATAATTATTAATAAATTTGATATTCCAAAAAATTATATAGTATATGATGTTGAAACATATAGAGATATAGATTTTTTACATGGGATTTTAATGAATAATAAATATAAACCATTTCTTAATTTACATAATACAGATGATGCTCTTGAAACATTTTTAAAGTTTATAGATTCAAGAAAAGAAATAATTGTTCATTATGATGTATATGATATAAAAAGATTGCAAATGATAACAAAAAATATTTCTCATTTGTATAAGTATTTGTATAAGATTGAAGATAGATCATATGATTTATATGAGAAAATACAAAAAAATATAGCTTTACCAGTTACATCATATTCACTTAAAGATATTAGTAAATATTTCGGGTATAATTGGCGAACTGATTTAAATGGTTATGCGATATTTATAGAATATAAAAATTATTTAAGAGGTAATAAAGATAGTTTAGAAAAGATTCTTATGTATAATGAAGATGATTGTAGAGCAACATCTACTGTATTGGAAAATTTAAGGGAGTTGATGAAATGAAAAGTGGTTTTGTAGCTGTTGCGGGAAAGCCAAATGTTGGTAAATCTACATTAATTAATGCATTACTGAAAAGGAAAGTGGTTATAGTTTCAGATAAACCACAAACAACAAGAAATAGGATTAATTGTGTATTAACAACTCCGGAAGCTCAAATAGTTTTGGTTGATACGCCAGGTATTCACAAACCATTGCATAAGTTCGGTGAATATATGGTAAAAATAGCAGTAAATGCTTTAAAAGGACAGGATCTAATATTATTTTTAATTGATCCCATTGATATGGTGAGAGAATCGGATTTAAACATAGCTAAAATTATAAAAGAATCTAATATACCAACTATTTTAGTTATTAATAAAATAGATGCAGCTACTCCCCGACAAATCCAAGAAGCTGAAAATAGGATAAAAACGGTACTTAATGATGATAATATAATAGCAGAGTTTAAAATATCTGCTTTAACAGGAGAAAACTTATCTGAACTATTAGAAAAAATTATAGAAGTATTACCTGAGGGTCCCCAATACTATCCTGAAGATATGACAACAGATAGACCTTTAGCTTTTATGATTTCAGAAATAATTCGTGAAAAGATTTTTCATTTAACCTCTGAAGAAATTCCTCATTCAACTGCAGTTATTGTAGAAGAAATAACAGATAAGGAAGATTTAATATATATTAGAGCAGAAATATATGTTGAAAGACAATCACAAAAAGGAATTATTATTGGTCAAAAAGGAAGAATGATAAAGAAAATTGGAATGCTAGCTAGAAAAGAATTAGAGGCAATATTAGATGATAAGGTATATTTGGATTTATATGTAAAGGTTAAGGATAAATGGAGACAAAAAGATTCTATAATTATGAATACAATAGGATTAAGAGATGATTTAGAATGATAAACCGGAATTTTCCGGTTTATTTTTTATATTAATTTTTTGATATAATTTAATTGGGGTGGTGATATGATGAAATTAAAAATAGAGGAATTTAAAATAAAAATACCTACTTTAAATTTTGAAAATACAGAAAATATAGAACCTATAGAAGGTTATATAGGTCAGGAAAGAGCATATGATGCCATGTTGTTGGGATTAGAGATAAATCAAAAAACCCATAATATATTTATTACTGGTCCTGTAAATACAGGTAGAAGAACCTTTGCTAGAAATATATTATCAAAATATACTATAAATCAAAAATCCCCTAAAGATTATATATATGTATATAATTTTAAAGATCCAATGAAACCTAAAGCTATTTCATTAAACTCTGGAGAGGCTATTAAATTCAAAAAAGATTTAGAAGAAACAATTGAAATGTCCTTTAATGCGTTAAAAAAGGGAATTGAAGGAGAAGATTTTTCTCAAAAAAGAACACAATTAGAACAGGAATATATAAATGAAAGAAAAAAAGTTTGGGAAGAATTAAAAGTGAAAGTTGAAGAATTAGGCTTTAAACTTCAATTTACTTCTAATGGAGCAGTTACAGTTCCAGTATATGAGGGGAAAGAATTAACAGATGAAGAATATGATAAATTACCAGAAGAAGTGAGAAATAAATATGAAGAGAAAACACCAATTTTAAGACAATTAATGGAAAAAAACATGGTTAAAATAACTGAATTAG
Source organism: Marinitoga sp. 38H-ov (assembly GCF_011057715.1). Classification (NCBI taxonomy): domain Bacteria; kingdom Thermotogati; phylum Thermotogota; class Thermotogae; order Petrotogales; family Petrotogaceae; genus Marinitoga; species Marinitoga sp. 38H-ov. The sequence continues at coordinate 2,740 of NZ_LNGH01000006.1, read as the reverse complement.
ATAAAAATTATAGAGAACAATTGAGAAATTTAGAGAAATATTGGGCATTATTTACAATATCAAGTATATTTGAAGGAATTATAAAAAGATATAATAATTCTGATATAGTTGATTATTTAAATGAAATAAAAAATGATATTTCTGAAAATTTTCCTGAAATACTTTCCGATGAAAATGCATTGAAATATTATAGGAAAATTTATTCAATAAATATTATAGTAGATAATTCTTCAACAACTGGAGCTCCAGTTGTTGAGGCTACCGATCCAACATATTCTAATTTAATAGGTAAAATAGAATATATTTCTCAAATGGGAATATTAAAGACGGATTTTACAATGATAAAACCAGGATTATTGCATAAAGCTAATGGTGGGTATTTAATTTTAGATGCAGAAAAAGTAATGAAAAATCCGTATGTATGGGATGCATTAAAAAATGCATTAATGAATCAAGAAATTAAAATAGAAAATTTAGAAGGCAAATTAGGATTAAATATTGTACATACATTAGAACCAGATCCAATACCATTAGATATTAAAGTTATCTTAATTGGAGAAGAATGGATGTATGAATTATTATATGAGTATGACCCGGATTTTAAAAAATTATTCAATATTAAAGTACCATTTGATACAGAAATAGATATAGATAAAGCGGAATATTTTGCAATGTTTGTAAAAAATATTATAAAAGAAAATAATTTAAAGGATTTTACCAAAAAAGCAATAGAAGAGTTAATTAAATACTCTTGTAGATTAAGTGGAAAAAATAATAAATTATCTGCTAAATTTGGATGGTTAAAAAATATTATAATTGAAGCTAACTATATATCAGAAATGTATAGCGATACCATTCCATATGTTGATGCTAATTCAGTAAAAGAGGCTATAATAAAGCATGAAAATATGTTTTCATTATATAGAGATAAAATCTTAGAATCAATTAAAGAGGGAAAATTAATTTTAGAAACCAAAGGAGAAAAAATTGGTCAAATAAATGGACTTACTGTAATGGATATGGATTCGTATTCATTTGGAATACCAGTAAAAATTACAGCTAAGGTATTTGCGGCTAAACAATCGGGGTTAATTGATATTCAAAGAGATTCTGATTTAAGTGGTAGAATACATAGAAAATCCACGATGATAATAGAAAATTATTTTTATTCTAAATACCATCTAGATGATCATATGACATTTTCTGCTTCAATTAGTTTTGAGCAAGTATACTCTATGTTAGAAGGGGATAGTGCGTCCTTAGCGGAAGTTTTAGCATTAATTTCTGCTATTTCAAATGTTCCATTAAAACAATATATTGCAGTAACGGGCTCTATTGATCAACATGGGAATATACAGCCTGTAGGAGGAATAATAGAGAAAGTAGAAGGATTTTACAATGTTTGTAAAATACAAGGTTTTACAGGGTCTCAAGGTGTTATAATACCACACCAAAATATTTCTAATTTAGTTTTAAATAATGAGATAGAAGAGGCAATTAAAGATGAAAAATTTCATATATATGCAGTAAAGAATGTAGATGAAGCAATAGAAATTATGACTGATAAAAAGGCTAGAGAAGTTGATGATCACAAAGATAATGTAAATTATTTAGTAATTGAAGGAATTAGTAATTTAAAGAAAACACATCCTAAAAAGAGGTTTTGGCCATGGAAATAGAAAGAAAAGAGATAAATAAATTTGATGAAATTCTATTGGAATTTCTTGAAGAATTAGATGATGTAAAAGATGTGACAAAAAAACAATATACAAAATCAATAAAATATTTTTTAAATTATCTTAGACAAAATAATATATCAAAACCCACACCTAAAACGATTAAGGTGTGGAAAACTAAATTATTAAAAGATAAAAGCCCATATACAGTAAATTTGTATTTATCTGGAGTTAGGCGTTTTTTTGCATTTTTGGAAGATAAAGGGTTGTATAAAAATATTGCTCAAAATATTAAAGGTGCCAAAAGACCATTTGGACATAGAAAAGATATTTTAAGCGATGAAGAGATTTTAGAGATATTTAAAATAATAGATACTTCAACTTTAGCAGGTAAAAGGGATTTGGCTATAGTAAAAACATTAGCATATACAGGAATAAGAATTTATTCTTTGATAAATATTAGAATAAAAGATATAGTAAAAAGAAATAATAAAGTATTACTTCATTATAAATCAAAAGGTCACGTTGAAAAAGATTCTGTAATATCCTTACATAAAGATGTATACAATGCAATTAATGATTATTTAAAGGAAAGAAAAAAATATAAACCTAATGAACCGTTATTTATATCATTATCTCCAAATTCATATGGTAAGGCATTATCTGAAAGAGCAGTCCAAATGATAATAGATAAATATTTTAACGAACTAGGATTAAAGGATTTTAGAGGAGATAAAAAATTATCAGCACATTCATTTAGACATACAGTTATAACTAAAATTGCTATTAATCATGGAATAGAAGCAGCAAAACAAATAGCTGGTCACAAAAATATTGCAACTACACAAATTTATTTTCATGAAGCAACATCAATTTCTCTTGATGCAGATGAATTAATTGAATTTGATAAAAAATAGGTATAAAGTTTATTATAGATCATATAAATACTTTTTTTACAAATCAATTCACTATTAATTAACAAAATTAACGAAGATGTAAGTTGACAAAGTGGAGAAAAGGTGGTAATATATATACTCGGACGCGGGCGAAAGCCAGTGGAAGGA